>NZ_CAJNBO010000018.1:0-186765 GCF_905221015.1 Paraburkholderia nemoris
CGTCAGCACGACTACGGCATGCAGGCGGAGCGGCTTGCGGAACTGGGCTGGTGGCAGCAGCGGCTCACGGATGTGGTGGCGTGGCCGGCTGCGGAAGCGACACCGACAAACACGGCGACAAACACGGCGACAAACACGGCGACAAACACGGCGACAAACACGGCGACAAACACGGCGACAAACACGGCGACAAACACACCAACCGCAACCCACACAATCCGTCTGGATACGCAGACGACTTCGGCCCTGCTATACGACGGCGCACACGGAACCGGCCGCCCCGGTCTCACACCCGAAATCCTGCTGCTGGCCGCACTCACCCGTACGCTGGCGCAACGCAGTGCGCAGCCACGGGTGCTGGTGGAACTCGAAGGCCATGGCCGCGAGGACATCCTCGATGACATCGACCTGACGCGTACGGTCGGCTGGTTCACGACACGCTATCCGGTCGTACTGGAAGCGGATGGCGACGCCAGTCACACGCTGCACGCAGTGCGCACCGCACTGGGAGAAGTGCCACAGCGCGGTCTGCACTGGGGCCTGCTGCAGGCACGCGCTTCGCTGGACGAAACGGCACGCGAGGCACTGGCAGGACTGCCGCAGGCCACGGTGGGTTTCAACTATCTGGGCCAGTTCGACGCAAGCCTGCCGGAAACGGCACGCTTCGCGTTCGCAGAAGAGCGGGGCGGCGACTCGGTGCAGGCGGGCCTCAACGATACGCAGGCGAAGGCGCTGCAACTCGACGCACTGGTAGCAGACGGTGAACTGCAGGTGAACTGGCGCTACCGTACGGACCGGCTCACGCAGCAGGAAGTCGAAGCATGTGCAGCACGTTTCATGCAGCAACTTCAAAACATGATCAACGCAGCCCGCACGCATGAACATCAGTCGCACGCTGATGACTCAACCGCGCACGCCACATCAGCGCTCTTCTCAACCCGCTACCCGGCCGGCAGCGACGACGAATCAGGCATCTGGGCACAGCGCCTGAACGCCGAGTCGGCGATACACGCAGCCCGCACGAAGCGCACGGCCCAGGATGGCGTGCCCTTGCCCGCAGGCATGCTCGCGCTTAACAGCCTGCGCGCACCGGCGCGGTTGTTCTGCATCCACCCCGGATACGGGCTCGTTGCCGAGTATTGCCACCTCGCGCAAACACTGAACGGTGTGGCGACCGTCTACGCAATCCAGTCGCCGATGTTTTCCGACAGCGAGTGGACCGCGCCGAGCTTCGAGGCGCTCGCAGCCAACTACGTCGAGCGGATGCGCGCGGTTCAGCCGCATGGACCGTATCGATTGTTGGGGTGGTCGTTTGGCGGACGTGTCGCCGTCGCGATGGCGGCGTATCTCGAATCGCTAGGCGAATCGGCCGATCTGGTCGGTCTCGGCGACACGGCCTCTCACTTCACGTTGCCGCCGTCGACGCGAGGGTCGCGCAACGCAGCCCACGTCGGGGAGTCCGCGGAGGACGATGCACCGGCCGCGGCAGCCGGTGGTTTCGATCGTGCGCTGCAACTCGCGATGCGTGTCGACGCCCATCACGTCGATCTGATCCGCGCTCACACGTTGCCGCACATTGCGTCGCCGATCACGATGTGGCGCGCGTCGCAGAGCGAGGAAGGTCCGGAGCGTCGACTCGACTGGGCGCGTCACACGGCGGGCGGCTATCGGGAGACGCTGGTCGAGGCATCGCACTCGAATATTTTGCGGCAGGCCGTGCTGCACGACGACCTCCGCAACTGGTTCGAAACGCGCCGCTAGCGCGACACAAAAAACGCCGAATGCTCGCCCTGGGCCGATTCATCGGCCCAAGCAACTCAGGTACGCCGCAACAGGCGATTCGGCGTTTCACCGATCTCGCGGCGGAACATCGCAATGAAGCTGCTGCTGCTCTGATAGCCGAGTTCGTCGGCGACCTTCGAAACCGGGTCGCCGACGGCCAGCCTCGCCATCGCCTCGACGAGACGCAACTGCTGCCGCCACTGTCCGAACGTCAAACCCGTCTCCTGCCGGAACAGCCGCGCAAGCGTGCGTGCGCTTGCGCCGACCGTCGCACTCCATTCGTCGAGCGTGTCGTCGTTCGCGGGCGCCATCAGCAGTGCGCTGCAGATCGCCCTCAATCTGCGATCGCTCGGCAGCGGCAGCCCGCCTTGCATCGTCGCCTCTGCATCGCGCAGGACCGCCAACAGCAGCGGGGCAATGTGCGCACCCAGGCTATCCGGGCCGTAATCATGCGGCTGTTCCGCAAGGGCGATGGTGAGTTCGTGCATCAGCGGCGTAACCAGCACGACGCGACACGCCGGCCACAGCCAGGGCGCCGCATCCGGTTCCAGATACACGCTATAGGAATTGACCTCGCCAATCGCGTGCAACTCGTGATCGACGCCGGGCGGCAGCCAGATGGCGCGCATGGGCGGCAGCATCCAGCTGCCCATCGGCGTCAGAACCCGCACGGCGCCTTCCATCGCATAGAACAACTGCGCCTGCTCGTGCGAATGCCAGATCTCGCGATGGCCGTTCGGATACTTCGAGCCGCGCGCCATGACAGGGCGCGGCTGCCGCCGATATTCAAAGCCGAATTGCTCTCTCCAGATCGGATCCATAGATTTCCCTGATTGCAGACTGCCAAAAAATGTCCGTTTCGCGACATTCGATGGCAAGACAGCGTGCTACCACCATCGTTATCATTCCACGTCTCCCACGTTTCAGCAAATAGTTACGAACTAAAATAAGAACGATTCTCATTTGTATTAGTATTATTGACCAAATCATTGACCAACTTAAACACACTGGAAGGGTTCTGGAGATGTGCGATCGGGGAACGAATCGGATGACGCGGATGCATTGGGCGATGGCCGCGGTATGGATAGCAGCCGCCGCAGCGGCTCATGCGCAGACGACAGGGGCGGCCGCCAGCGGGGCGAGCAGCACGGCCGCCGATGCGGCAAGCTCGAATACTCTGCCGGCTGTCGTCGTGTCCGCGCCCGCTGGGGACGAAACCGAGACATTCGGCTATGTCGCGAAGCGTAGCACCGCTGGCTCGAAGACGAACACACCGCTGATCGAGACGCCGCAGTCCGTTTCGGTTGTGACGCGCGATCAGATGGACGCGCAGGCCGCCCAGACGATCGATGCCGCGATTCGCTACGTGCCCGGCGTCACGTCTCAGGACAACGACACCCGTTTCGAGCAGATTACATCGCGCGGTTTCGATCTGGACAACGATACCTACCTTGACGGCATGCGCCTGATGCGCACCACATGGTATGCGGCGCCGCGGATCGATCCGTATTTTCTCGAGCGCATCGATGTCGTACGCGGACCGGTCTCGGTGCTGTACGGTCAGGCGAGCCCAGGCGGCGCCTTGCTGATGACCAGCAAGCTGCCGACGGCCTATCCCTTCCACGAGGTGCAGGTCCAGGTCGGCAACTACAACCGCTATCAGGGCATGTTCGATCTGAGCGGCCCGGTCGACCAGAACGGCACGATTCTGTATCGCGTGACGGGCCTCGTACGCGATGCCGACACGCAGACCGACCACGTCAAGGAGCAGCGTATAGCGATTGCGCCGTCGGTCACGTTCAAGCCTGACAAGGACACGAGCTTCACGGTGCTCGGCAGCTACCAGTACGACCCGCAGGGCGGCCTGTTCAATCCGGTTCCCGCAGCGGGCACGATCCTGCCGAACGTCAACGGCCACATCTCGTCGCACGATTATCTTGGCAACCCGGACACTGACCGCTTCAAGCGCCAGCAGTTCTCGATTGGCTACCTGTTCGAGCATGCCTTCAACGATACGTGGAAGGTTCGCCAGAATGTCCGCTATCTGCATCAGGACATCCAGTATTACCAGAACTCGATTTTCGGCTCGCTCGCCGACGATCAGCGTACGGCAGGTCTCTTCACCAACAACAACGACGAGCACCTGACGAACTTCACCGTCGATACGCAGGCCGAGGCCAGGTTCGACACCGGCCCGGTCAATCACACGGTGTTGTTCGGCTTTGACGTGCAGCGTGTGATGAACCGCATCAGCCGCGGCTTTTCGCTTGGCACGATCGACATCTTCGCGCCGGACTACAGCGATATCGCGTACGTGCCGGATACCACGAAGCAATACATCGCGCAGACGCAATACGGTCTCTACGCGCAGGATCAACTGCGCTACAAGAAGTGGACGTTGACGATCGGCGGCCGCCAGGATTGGGCGCGCAATTCGAATACGACCGACGGCGTTGGGTCGGATAGCCAGCAGCACGCGTTCACGTGGCGCACTGGCCTGAGCTATGAGTTCGACTCGGGGATCGCGCCTTACGCGAGTTTCGCGAAATCGTTCCAGCCGTATGCCGGCGCAACGTTCGACGGTACGCCGTTCCAGCCGACGCGTGGCAAACAGTATGAAGTGGGTGTGAAGTACCAGCCGAAGGGCTACAACGCGCTGTTCACGGTCGCGGCGTTCGACTTGCGTCAGACGAACGTCGAAACGAATGATGATGCGCATCCGGGCTACACGGTCCAAACGGGCGAGATCCGTTCGCGCGGTTTCGAAGCCGAAGCGCGCGTTAGTCTCACCGACAGCCTGAACATCATCGCTTCGTATGCATTCCTGAACCAGCGGGTCACCTCCGCGGCGGCAGACGATGAATCGCTCGGCAAGGCGCCGCCGAACGGCAGTCCGACCAATATGTTGTCGTTGTGGCTGGACTACACGTTGCACGGTGGCGACTACCGTGGCCTCGGGTTTGGTGCCGGCGCCCGCTACATCGGCGCTTCGTATGGAGATACGGCCAACACCTTCAAGGTGCCGAGCCACTTCCTCGTGGACGCGATGGTGCATTACGACTTGCGCAACTGGCGTTTCGCGATCAATGCGAACAACCTGTTCAACCGTGAATACATCGCTTATTGCAATAGCGCAACGCAGTGCTACTACGGCGCGGATCGCTCAGTCCTTGGAACTGTCAGGTATCAATGGTAAGACTTAAATTGCAGGCCACAGGGGCGTTTCGCCCCGGCGCATCGCGGCTGGATGATGTCAGGAAGAGGCCCGCGCGGTCCCGTCAGGTCTTTCGACGGATGATGTGCGCGGCGCTGCTTCCGGCGCTTCTTGCCGGCTGCCTCGCGCAGAAGCCGACGCCGCCTCGCGCCTCGGCTTCTGACGAAGCAGGCGCGCAGGTCGTGATCCGTCGAACGGCGGATGGCGTACCGCACATCGAAGCACGGTCCTGGACCGCGCTCGGTTACGGCTACGGTTATGCGCAGGCGCAGGACAATCTCTGCACGCTCGCCGATGCGTTCGTCACGTATCGTGGCGAGCGTTCGGCGTTTTTCGGTGCGGACGCGAAGCCGCCGACGCGCGCGACGTTCGGTTCGCCACGCAATATCGATGCGGACTTCTTCTTTCGCCTGCTCGATGGACGCGACCAGACCGACGCCTACCGCGCCCATCAGCCGGACAATGTGCGGCAACTGATCGCGGGTTTTGCGCAAGGCTACAACCGCTATCTGGCGACGCTGCGCGCGGCACCCGACACGCAAGCGCATGCCGCATGCAGGAATGAGCGCTGGGTGCGCGACATCTCCGAGACCGACATCTATCGACGTCTGGCCGCCGCGAATTTTGTGGGGGGCTACACGGGCTTCATCGAGGCGCTCGCCGACGCTCATCCGCCCGCCGTGCAACTCGGACAGGCGGCGCCGCAACGCGTTGCGAGCCTCGGCGCCGAACTCGGCAATACGTATCTGCAGGCGGGCGGCGTACGCGATGCCGGCAGCAACGCAATCGCTTTCGGCGCGAACGTGACGGGCAGCGGGCAAAGCGTGCTGTTCGGCAATCCTCACTGGTTCTGGCAAGGGCCGGACCGCTTCTATCAGGCGCAGCTCACGCTGCCGGGCCAGCTCGACGTGAGTGGGGTTTCCTTTCTGGGCGTGCCCGTCGTGATGATCGGCTACAACCGCAATGTGGCCTGGACGCATACGGTGTCCAGCGCTCGCCGGTTTGGCCTATTCCAGTTGTCGCTCGTGCCCGGCAAGCCGACGGTCTATCAGATCGACGGGCGTGAAGAGCCGATGACGCAGCAGCAGATCACCGTCGAGGCAAAGCAGGCCGACGGTACATCGAAGTCGATCACGCGTACGTTCTATCGCTCGCGCTTCGGCCCCGTGGTCGATCTGCATGCCATGTCGCCGGCGCTCGCCTGGAACGGCACGCAGGCGTTCGCGGTGCGCGATTCGAATGCGGACAACTACGCGATCTTCGAAAACTTTCTTCGCTGGGGGCAGGCGTCGTCGCTCGATGACTTCATCGCCACGCAAAAGCGCCTCGCCGCAACGCCGTGGGTCAACACGGTAGCGATCGGCCGCGACGACCCGCGCGTGTGGTTCGCCGACATCGGCTCGATGCCCAACGTCGACGACGCGTTCGCCGCGACCTGCACGGCGAAACCGCTCGGGGCGGCGTTCGACGCCAAATTGCCGGGCGTGCCGTTCCTCGACGGTTCGCGCTCGGCCTGCCAGTGGCCGATGAGCAAGGGCTCGATTCGCGCGGGTGCGTTGCCGGTCGACGACATGCCGTCGTTGCTGCGCACCGACTACGTGGCGAACATGAACAACAGCTACGGTCTCGCCAATCCGCAACAGCCGCTTTCCGGTTATCCGCGTGTGGCGGGCGACCCCAATGCGGCGTTGTCGCTGCGCGCGCAACTCGGACACGAGATTGCCCGTTCGTGGATGGCCTTGCCGGCCGGCCAGCGCACGCTCACGGCGTTGGGCACACGCGTGCTCGATACCCGTACCCTGAGCGCCGAGCGTTTTCTGCCGCAGGTTTTGCAAAGCGTGTGCGCGGCTCCGGACCCCGTCGTGCAGATCGACAAGGATCGATCCGATGGTGCGGCGTTGGCCGCGCCGCAGACGGTCCACCTGGCCGCGGCGTGCAAGACACTGCGAGCCTGGCCAATGAATGCCGAAACAAACTCGCACGGTGCGGTGCTGTGGGAGGCGTTCTGGTCGCGTATCGAGGCGATCCCGGTCGATCAGCGCTATGCCGTACCGTTTTCGATGTCCGCGCCGCTGTCGACACCTGAGCGTCTGCGTGCTGACGATCCGCGCGTCGCACAGGCGTTGGGCGCGGCGGTGCTGGCGTTGCAACGCGCGGGGCTCGCTGTCGATGCGCCCACCGGCGCGTCGCTCTACACGTCGCGTAATGGCAAACGCGTTGCCCTGTTCGGCGGCTGCAGCGAAAGCGGCTACTTCGTGTCGGCCTGTCCGATTGAGCACGTGGGGGCGGGTAAAAGCGATTCTGCCTCGATGGATGGCGCGGCAATCGGCAACAGCTATATGCAGATCGTCAGCTTCGGACCGCAATCGCGCGTGATCGCAAAGACCTTGCTCGCGCCTTCGGAGTCCGACGATCCCGCATCGCCCGCGAGCGCTGAAGGCACACTCGACTACGCACGCAAGACATGGCGGAACGCACCGTTCGATCAAGCCGATATCGAACGCGAAGAAGACAGATCACAGCGTGTCACGTTGACTGTTCCCGCGCCACAAGACTGACCACGTCTCAAGAAAAGACTCCACTCGATCTCTATGCACACTCTCTGGTTTCTGGTTAAGGGTTCACGTCAGCGCTTGTTGCTGGCAATCGGTATGAGCCTTGTCAGCGGGTTCGGAAACGCGGCGATGGTCGCGCTCATCAACCAGGCGCTGTCTGCCTCGCGCGAACAGCTGGTCGAACTCGGTTTGCGTTTTCTCATGATCGGTGTCGTCGTGCTCATCACGCGGACCGCTTCGCAGACGCTCTTCATGAGTCTCGGGCAGAACGCCAAGGCGAGTCTGCGCATGAAGACCATCAATCGCATTGCGGCCGCGCCTTTTGCGTTCGTGGAACGTCAAGGGTCGGCGCGTTCGCTGGGCGTGCTGACGCAGGATCTGGATGCCATCGTCGTGCTGTTCGTCGGTCTGCCCGGGCTCGTAATGAACGGTGCGGTGATTGCAGGCTGCCTCGTTTATCTGGGCTTACTGTCGTGGCAGGTTCTGGTATTCGCCGCCGTCACGGTGCTGATCGGTTCAGCTGGCTTTCATGTGGCCAACACGCGCGGCATGTTCCATCTGCGCAGTTCACGTCGCCGCGAAGATGCGCTGGTGCGTCATTTCCGTGCGCTGTTCGACGGCGCCAAGGAACTGAAGCTGCATCGTGCGCGGATGCGCGAGTTCATCGACGAGACGCTGGCGACCAATGTCGAGGCCGTGCGCGTACAGCGCACCCGCGGCTATGTGCTCTATGCGGCCGCGGCGAGCTGGGGCAGCTTCATCTTCTTTGCGTTCATCGGCTGCGTGCTGTTCGTTCTGACGCGTCATCTGCCCGTCACGCCGCATGTGATGTCTGGTTACGCGATGATCTTCCTGTACATGATCATGCCGATCGAAGGCCTGCTTTCCGCGATTCCGAATCTCAGCACGGCGCGTGTGGCGCTCGAACGCGTCGAGCAGGTGAACGCGGAGCTGCCCATCGAGCGGACGATCGCCGCGCCGCAAGCCACGGCGTTCGAGAGCATCGTGCTCGAAGGCGTCACGCACCGGTATTTCCGCGAAAAAGAGAACGACGTATTTACGCTCGGGCCGGTCAATCTGAGCTTCCGTCCTGGCGAGCTCGTCTATCTGATCGGCGGCAACGGTAGCGGCAAGACGACCCTGGCGAAGATGCTCGTCGGGCTCTACACGCCCGAAAGCGGACGGATTCTGCTCAATGGCAAGGAAGTCGACGAAGCGCAGCGCGACGCCTACCGGCAGCACTTTTCTGTCGTCTTCAGCGACTTCTTTCTGTTCGATACGCTGCTCGGCATCCGGCTCGATAACGTCGATGCGGCCGCACATGCGCTGCTCGAAGATCTGCAACTCGCCCACAAAGTCAAGATCGAGAACGGCGTGTTCTCGACGCTGGAACTGTCGCAAGGCCAACGCAAACGCCTCGCTTTGCTCGTGTCGTATCTCGAGGACCGGCCGTTCTATCTGTTCGACGAATGGGCCGCGGATCAGGACCCGCTCTTCAAGGACGTGTTTTATCGACGGTTGTTGCCGGAGCTGAAGGCGAAAGGCAAGACGGTGGTGGTCATCACACATGACGACCGTTATTTCCATCTCGCGGACCGCTATATCAAGCTCGATTTTGGCCAGGTGGTCGAAGAGGGCGCAGGCGGCGCACAGCCTGCCGATCCTTTTCACGCTCAAGCCACCACCTCGCTGCCCACTCGCGCCCCGGCGCGCGCCTGAACCGTCCACTTTGTTTCCCGCGGCCGCCAGCCGCGGGTATAGCCAGAATTTCATGGTCAATACCAGTTTGTCCGCTACCGAATCCACCGCTGTGCCGCCACTTTTCGAACTGGACCAGGTCCGGTTCGACATCGGCGGCACGCGCTCGCTGGATGACATCGATCTGTCGATTTCGCGCGAGTGCGTGACCGGTCTCATCGGTCATAACGGATCAGGAAAGACGAGTTTGATGCGTCTGCTCGCGCGTCATCATGTGCAGGGTGGGGGCTCGATCCGTTTCGACGGCAAACCGATTGCGTCGTGGAAACCGCGCGAATTCGCGCAGCGTGTCGCCCATCTGCCGCAATACACCCCGTCTACGGATGGCCTGCTGGTGCGCGAACTCGTCGCGCTCGGCCGATACCCGTGGCACGGCAGTCTCGGCATATTCGGCGACGACGATCACAGCCAGGTCGAGCAGGCCATGCAGATGACGGACGTCACGCATTACGCGGACCGTCTCGTGGACAGCCTGTCCGGCGGTGAACGGCAACGCGTGTGGCTGGCCATGCTGATCGCGCAGGACAGCCGCTGTCTGCTGCTCGACGAACCGACGTCCGCGCTGGACATTGCTCATCAGGTCGAGGTGCTGGATCTGGTGCGCACGCTTTGCGCGCAACGCAGTATCGCGGCCGTTGTCGTATTGCACGACATCAACATGGCCGCGCGCTTTTGCGACCACATCGTCGCGCTGCGCCATGGACGCATCCTGATGCAGGGCACGCCCGGCGACATCATGACCGCGCCAAATCTGCAGGCCATCTACGGCGTGCCGATGAACGTGTTGCGCGATCCCAGCGGCCGGGTTGTGGGCATTCCGCAATGAGCGTCGACGGCCTGACCGCGCCTGTGTCCGAGAAACGCCGCCTGTCCCTGCGGGCGTTGGCGGCCGCCGCGCTGGGGATGACGGCTGCCGCGCATGGCGCCACGCTAGACGCTGCAAGCCGTGCGCCGCGGCGGATCATCGTCCTGAACTGGGATCTGACGGAAATGCTGCTTTCGCTTGGCGTGGCGCCCGTCGGTGTCCCGGCGCCCGCGTGGTACGTCAGCAGCGTCGTCGAGCCGCCGCTGCCACGGGGTGTTGTCGATGTGGGACTGCTGTTCCAGCCGAATTACGATCTGCTTTACGAACTCCGGCCTGACCTGATGGTGATCACGCCCGCGCACGCCAGCGTGCGGGCTTCGTTCGAACGGATTGCGACGACGCTGACACTCGGCGCTTACACGATGGACCCGCAACCGTACCGTGCGATGCGCGGCGAAGCGATGACGCTCGCCCGGCACCTCGGCGTCGAAGCAAAGGCTGAAGCGCTGCTGAATGCGACGAGCGGCGTGCTCGCGCAGTCGCGTGCGACCCTCGACGCGGCGACGCCTACTGGTGGCTATCCCGCCGTCTATGTCGCGCAGCTCGTGGACGACCGTCATCTGCGCGTTTTCGGCACCGGCAGCATGTTCGACGAAATCCTGCAGACACTGGGTATTCGCAACGCCGCCGTGACCGCGCTGGAGCGTGGTAGCAACGGGTCCGGCATGAGCGGATCCGCGTATATCGTCGAACTGGACCGTCTCGCGGCGGCGCCCGACGCGCGCATCCTGTGGGTCGGTTCGGGGGCGCGCGGCAACATGGCCGGCCTGCAGCGTAATCCGGTGTGGCGGCAGTTGCCGTTCTCGCAGACCGGCAGAACGGCGACCTTACCGGTCATCTCGGCGACGGGCGCGTTGATCTCTGTCCAGCGTTTTGCCCGCGCTGTCGCCAACGCCATGCAAAGCAGCCATGCCATCTAAACATCTGCCTCCTTCTGGCCAGCAAGAGCGCGGCTCCGATGCGCGCAATGTGGGCGATACGCGAATCAGCCATTCCGCACCGGCTGCACAGGCTGCGGCGCCGCGCAACATTCTCCTGCCGGTGACCTCGCTCGTCGTCCTCGCGGCCATCGCGCTGACCCTTTGGGTCTTGCAAACGCAGCTCGCCGGCGCAAGTCTCTGGTCCGCGATCATGGCGCCCGAACCCGGCAATCTTCGTCAACTGATCGTCCATGACAGCGCGTTGCCGCGCATCGCGATGACCTTGATCTGCGGCGCCGCGCTCGCGCTTGCGGGTGCGATTGCGCAGCAGGTGCTGCGCAATCCGCTTGCCGAGCCTATGACGCTCGGCATCTTTCCCGGCGCCTATCTGGCGCTCACGATCGCGACCCTCTGGGCGCCGGCGTGGATCGCCGCGCAGCGCGAGCTCATCGCGCTCATTGGCGGGGCGCTGGCGATGCTGCTGGTGTTCGCCCTGGCATGGCGGCAACGGCTCGCGTCGCTCGCGGTGATCCTGTCCGGCATGATCGTCAGTTTCTATTGCGGCTCGCTGACCCTGGCGCTCGCGATCTCGCACTTCCAGTTGTTGGCGGGACTCATGATCTGGGGCGGCGGCGCACTGGACCAGCAAGGCTGGCACGCTAGCGCCGCGCTGTTCGCGCGCCTGGTGGTGGCGGGTGCGGCGGTTTTCCTGCTGCGCCGTCCGCTGAGCCTCTTCGAAGCCGGAGAAAGCACCGCGCGTGGCCTGGGCGTCTCGTTGATGCGGACGCGTTTCGCAGCGCTCGGCCTCGCGGTTGCGCTGACGGCGTGCGTCGTCAGCGCGGTCGGCGTGATCGGTTTCATCGGACTCGCCGCGCCGACGCTGGCACGACTCGCCGGCGCGCGGCGCTTCCAGCAGCGTCTCTTCTGGGCGCCTGTGCTCGGCGCCGCGCTGCTATGGCTGACAGACGCAATGGTGCAGGCAGTGGCCATCACCGGCGTGTTCGGTTCGCAACTCATTCCGACGGGCGCCGTCACGTCGCTGATTGGCGCACCGATGCTGTTGTGGCTGCTGCGGCAACTCAAGTCGCGCCCCGACCTGAGATCGGACGTGCGTGACAGCGTGGCGCTGATCAGGCACAAGCGGCCGCTGCGATTGATCGTGGGATTGGTCTTGCTCGCCGCTTTCGCCATCTTCCTGTCGATGCTGATCGGGCGCGGGCTCGACGGCTGGCGGATCGTCAGCGTCGCCCAATTGGAGGCGCTCGCATTCTGGCGCGTGCCGCACACGGCGGCCGCGATTGCTGCGGGCGTGATGCTCGGTCTGGCGGGAACGCTGGTGCAGCGCATGACCGGCAATCCGATCGCGAGTCCCGACCTGATCGGCGTGAGTTCGGGCGGGGCGCTCGGCATCGTTGCCGCCGTATTTCTGTTTGCCGCGCCAGGACCGCTCGAGCTGTTCGTGTCGTGTCTCACTGGTTCGATCGTCACGCTGCTGTTTCTGCTGTGGGTCGGACGTCGCGCCATGTACGCACCGGAGCGCTTGCTGCTGATCGGCGTTGCCATCGGCGCGCTATTTCAGGCGGTCAGCGGGACGGTGACCGCGAGCGGCGACGCTCGTGCTGCGCTCCTGCTGAACTTTGTCGTCGGCTCGACCTATTACGTGCAGCCGGTGGCGGCTGCCGTCGCGGTGCTGGTCGCGCTGGTTGGTCTGGGTGCCGCGCCCTTGCTGGCCCGCTGGCTGGAACTTCTGTCGCTCGGTGAAGGCGCGAGCCGCTCGCTGGGTGTGCGTGTCGACGTTGCGCGTCTTGCCGTGCTGCTGCTGACCGCGCTGCTCACGGCCACTTCGACGTTGATCGTTGGACCGTTGTCGTTCGTCGGTCTGATGGCGCCGCATATCGCGCGATCAATGGGCGTGTGCCGCGCGCGGGAACAACTGCTCGCCTCGGCAGCGGTAGGCGTAGTACTGATGGTGCTCGCGCAATGGTGCGGCAACCTGCTGCTATTCCCCAACGAAATGCCCGCGGGTTTGATGGCCGCACTGATCGGCGGACCTTATCTGCTGTGGTCGTTGTTGAAGGCCGCGCCGCGCGCGGCATGACAAAAGTGTCGGAAAGCCTGCGGCGTGCTGTGCAGGCTTTTCTCACCGCTCAAAACGCGTGCCGCAACCCCACCATGCCGACGAATTGCGACGGCCCCGACGACGGCGTCGTATTTTGCGAGTCGCCGACCACAGCCACTGCGTCAGTGATACTCGTGCCCGTGCTGCCCGCCGCGACCAGGGTCTTGCCGCGCGCATGCTGATACGCCTCCAGTGCGTATAGCGTGGTGCGGGCGGAGAGGTTGTACGTCTGCTCGAGCGAGACCTGCTGATAGCGCGCGGCATCGCTGATGCCATTCGCTTTGCTCGCCTGCGTGTAGCTGTAGCCGGCGCCGACCGTCACGGCCGGCGTGATCCGGTACGTGGAAATCACGCCGTACGTATTGAATACGCCCTCGTCGGTGAAGAACGAGCCGTTGCCCGGCGCGTACTGCACGTTCGAATAGTTCACACCGACCATCAGGTCCTGGTGGGTGTAGCGCGCCGCCGCGGCGAACAACTGCGCGCTGCGTGCCGTCGCATAACCGCTGTTTACCGGCGAGTTGACCGCATAGCTGCCGAGTGCCTGGCTCGTCGCGATGTCTTTCAGTTTCAGGTAGCCCACCGCGATCGCGAACGGCTGGTAGTCGTAGCGAGCCGCTGCGCTGAACTGGCTGCCGTTGGCCACGCTGCCCGGCACACCGCCCAGGCCGTACTGCGCGCTGAATTGCAAACCGGCGAGGTTCGGCGAAAGATAGGTAACCGAATTGTTGAGGCGTAACGTGGTGTCGAGCGCATCGAGGTCGCCCGGATGCGCACCTGTCGCGCCTGTTAATACGCCCGTCGGCCCGAGTGCGCCGACCATCTGGAAGTAGGGCGTGTACTGGCGGCCGAGTGTCACCGTTCCGTACCGGTCGTTGTTGAGCCCGACATACGCTTGCCGATTGAAAATGAAGCCTGCGCTGCTCTGCGCGCCAGTCAGCGAGTTAAAGCCGCTTTCAAGCCTGAAAATCACCTTCGTGCCGCCGCCAATATCTTCAGCACCGAGCAGGCCGAACTTGCTCGCCTGCAGGTTGCCCTGGCTCATGTAGAAGTTGGAGTGTCCCTTCTGGTTGCTGGCATAGGTGAACGCGTTGTCGACGACGCCGTACAGCGTAACGCTGCTTTGCGCCGACGCGCCGCTTGATAGCACGACGCCCGCAAACGGCAGGCACGAGAGGACGAGTGCGCGTGTACGCGCGCGCTTCAATGAGTTCATGGCTAGCGGGTCTCCGGATCGGATAGGGAATCGTTGGTCTTCAGGTCGGTGATGCATGCTGTGTTAGTGGGCGATGGCAATCGTCAGGCATCGCCAGCCGTCGGCGGTGTGGTCGGCCACCAGCGCGCCGTCGATGCAGACGGCCGCGCGCGTGTCATCCTTGGGCACGAGCAGTCGAACTTCCTGCTGCGGTTGCTGGACCCAGCCTTCCCGCACGATTGAAATGCGCAGCGTGCTCACATCGCTTGTAATCGTGACGTCCCAGCGGCCTTGCGTACCTGTGCGCCAGGCTTCGCTTTCACCGTCGTCTTCGACGCAGCCGCCGCGAGCGATGCCTGCGCCGGCGTGCGGCAACGCGATGAACGCACGTTCGTCGGCGGGACGGCCGAAGTGTTGTTCAGCGATGTTCAGCGGAATCACGCTGCCTTCGCGCAGCAAGGCCACCGGCTGCTCAAATGGGGCAGGCAGGGTCACCGTCTGACCGCCTTCGAACACCTCGCCGCTCCAGTACGACGCCCAACGTGCACCGGTCGGCAGATAGACGTCGCGCGTCGACTGGGCCGCCTCGACCACCGGTGCAACCAGCATCGAGGAGCCCAGCATCATGTCGTCGCCATCCGCGAGGCAGCGCGGATCGTGCGGAAACTCCGCGAACATGGGGCGCAGCACCGGCTCGTACGCGCTGTGCGATTGCCATAGCAATTCGTAGAGGTAGGGAATCAGCCGGTAGCGCAGTTTGATCAGCGCTGCGACCTGCTGCGTGACCTCGGGATGCATCCACGGCTCATTGACCGTGCCGTCGTCGTTCCAGGAATGAATGCTGAAGCGCGGCAGGAAGATGCCGAAGGCCACCCAGCGGACGAACAACTCCGGAGCGGGCGCCGGACCCGAGAATCCGCCGATATCGTGGCCGCTGTTCGACACGCCGGACATGGCGAGCCCGAGGCCCATCTTCAGATTGAAACGCAGCGTTTCCCACGAGGTGTAGTTGTCGCCGGACCAGGTTTGCACATAGCGTTGCATCCCGACGCCGCCGGAGCGGGACACGAGGAATGGCCGGCGGTCGGGCGCGTATTCGCGCTGCGCGTCGTGCGATGCGCGCATCATCAATTGCGTTTGCAGTACCTTCGCCTCGCGCGCGGGATACGGTTGGCCGAAGCCTTGGGCAATTGCGTTGGGCGACCAGATTTCGAATTCGTTGTTGTCATTCCAGGTGGCGGCAATGCCGTGCTTCAACAGGCTGTCTTTCACGCGTGCTTTCCACCAGTCGATGGTGGCGGGATTCGTGAAGTCCAGATAGGCGCCGACTTCGTCCCAGAACTGCACCCAAGCCGGATCGCCGTCACTCGACGCGATCAGCAAACCGGCGCGCGCCACTTCGTCGAAGGCCGGATGGTCCTGCAACAGGCAGGGCTTGATGTTCGCGCACAGACGCACGCCATGCTCGAGATAACCTCGCACAAAGCCGTCGATGTCCGGAAACTTCTCGTGGTTCCAGTTGAACACGTAACGCTTCGGACCGATCGAGGTATAGCCCGACGACAGATGGAACGAATCGCACAGCACGTCGTGCTCGCTGCACCGTTCGATGAACTCGCCCATGCGCTGCTGCGCGTCCGGCGCGTCTGTGTAGCTCATCGTCGAGCCGGAGTAGCCGAGTCCCCATTTCGGCATCCAGGCCGGACGCCCGGTCAGCCACGTAAAGCGGCGCACCGCGTGCAAGGGCGTGCCCGCCGATGCGATGAAGTAGTAGTCGAGATCGCCATGCTCGGCGACAAAGTGCCGGTAGTGCCCGTGATAGTTGTCGAGCTCGCGGCCCATGTCGAAGCGGCAGTCGGCAAGCGTGTCGTAGAACAGGCCGAATCCCGTGGCGCTTTCCGGCTGCCACGTCACGTAGAAGGGGATGTGCTTGTAGAGCGGATCGGTCGTGCGCGCGCTATAACCCATCGCGTCGATATTGCGCATTTCGTAGGACTGGTCCGCGTGATTCAGCGATCCGGCGCGCTCGCCGAGACCCACATACATTTCGTCCTTGCGACGCTCGATGTAGTGGTACACGCGCTCGTCCCACCAGCCGAAGTTGTACGCCTGCGTCTTCCGATCGCTCATCACGCGATGCCACGTCGAGTCGTGCAGGATGTCCCACGTGCAGAATCCGCCGTCTAGCGTGACGGTCAAACGGATACGTGCCGTTTCGACCACGACGTGCCCGGCGTCGCTTGAAAGCGTGAATGGCTGCGGGGCGAAGCCGCTCATGTCACGGCGATCACGGCCTTCGAGCGGAACGTCGTCAGCACCTGGCGCTATGGACCAGGTCCGCGGACCATGCGTTTCGCCGTCCGGCAGCACGAGTACCCGGATGATGTCGTCGGCGAGAACGAACAGTTCGATCCGGCAGTTGTCCTGCGTGCTGAGCACGACGTGGTTACCGGTATGGGAAGACAGTGAAAAATGCGGCGGGTGCTTCAGATTCGTCAGTGAACGCATGATGGGTCTTCGAGTGAGGTCACGCAGCAGGGCTGGCGTTGTTGTCGACTTGGTGCGGACGGGCGTCGCGTTTGACGCCGCGCATCAGAATGATCAGCAGCGTGGCGCCGATGAGATCGAACGCGCCGAGGGCGCCGAAGAGCGGCGTGTAGCCGATCGTATCGGCCAGCGCGCCCACTAGTAACGAAAAGCCCAGGCCGCCGATCCACGCGGACATCCCGGCAAATCCGGCGACGGTGCCGACTTCGCTGGGGTCGAAGACGTCGGCTGCCAAGGTGTTGACGAGCGCCGAGATCATCTGATGCGCGAAGCCGCCCACGCAGAAGAGCGCGATCGCCTGATACGGTGAGGCGACGAGGCCGATACAGGCCGGTCCGAGCATCATGAAAGCGCCGAGCACGACACCGGCGATGCGCGAGCCGATCAGCGGGATGCGCAAATGCTTCATCAGGAACGGCGACAGGTAGCCGCCGAAGAGGCCGCCGAGGTCGGCGGCAAGAAATGGCAGCCACGCAAACATCGCGATCTGCTTCAGATCCATGTGGCGTTGCGTCGCGAGGTAAAGCGGAATCCAGAAGCTGAACGTTTGCCACGCCGGTTCGGCGAAGAAGCGCGCTTGCGCGATCGCCCAGAAGCGGCGCGTACGGAGGACTTCGCGGATGCTGCGCCGTTGCGGCGCGCCCGGGGTTTGTCCGCTGACGATCGTCTCGCGCTCGGCCGCACTGATGCGCGCGTGATCGGCCGGCGAGCGATACAGCACATACCAGGCGGCAGCCCAGACGAAGCCGAGCGCACCGGTCACCGCAAACGCGCTTTGCCAGCCATATCTCAGCGACAGGAAGACGACGAGAGGCGGGGCGAGCAGCGAACCGAGCGAGGTGCCCGCATTGAAGTAGCCCACCGCCACGGATTTCTCACGATTGGGAAACCATTCGGCGACCACCTTCATGCCTGCCGGGATGGCGACGGCCTCAGTCAAGCCCATGAGTCCGCGCAAGGCCGCAAGCGATAGCCAGCCGGTCGCGAAACCGTGCAGCACGCCCGTCAGCGACCAGAGGCAGGCGAACAGCGCAAAGCCGAGCCTCAGGCCGATCAGGTCGATGATCAGGCCGCATACCGGCTGCATGATCGTATAGCCGACCTGGAACGCACCGACTACATACGAGTACTGCTTGGTGCTCATGTGCAACAGTTGCGTCAACTGAGGCGCCATCACACCGAGGGCGTTGCGCGACAGATAGTTGACGATCGTCCCGGCACACACGAGCGCGATGATCCACCAGCGCAAACCAATGATTGTTTTCAAAATCTGTCTCCGTACCCAATGTGTCCGCTGACTGGCCGCTGGACGGCAAGCATGCGCGAATTCGAACATTTATCTGCGTTTAGTGTCAGTCATCGTATCACTGGCAGCGCCGTCGGATACTAGGGAAAACCATGGGTTAAGTGGTTGAGTTGGTTGAAATATCTATTGAATTAGGCCTTTGTTACCCCGTTTGGTTGGTAATGAGGTCGGACGACCGCTGACTTCTAAACTTTGTTTAAATGTTCTTTCGAACATCCAATGTTCGTTTTGCTGGCCTTCGCGAATGAGTGTGGTTGGGCCGGGGCGATCGCGGCGGAGGGGGCAGGTGGTGAGGTGGCTTGGACGGGAGGCGATGCTTCTCGACGCCACGCCGTCTTGCGATTCGATATGAATTGCGCCTACGGGGCGGCGCGAACGCGCGGGAAGGCAGGGGCGATTGAGGCGGATGGAGCGGACGGGTTTTGCAGTCAGGTCAGGCCCGCCACGTGCCGTAAGAATGATTCGACATCCTACTGATTTGAGTGCGCCGCCATTGCCGCGGCTACAGAGCGGATCGTGAAGCCGGCGACCGGATGACCAGGCACGCGCGAAAGCGGCGGCCAGAATTACCCCGCAGCGGCGAGGGCGGTGAACGATGAGCAACTTGCCCGCAGACGAGCGACTAACCGGCCAACAAACAAGGCGGCCCGATTACACCGCCACCACTTTTTCACCAAACCTTTGTCCAATGTAACGAGACGTAACGAGGCGGCCACCCGTGCGATGTTGTGCATCAGTTATTACAAAGTTGAAATACGCGGACGGCTGCCTTGCGCTATATTTCGGCCAACAACACACATTCTTCAAAAGGGTGATCAATGAAGTCCGCACGTCTTGTTCCACTTCTGATCGGGGTTCTCGGGTTGGCTGCGTCGGGTGCTGCAATGGCCGGCGGGCTCAACATTGGTGTCAATATCGGCATTCCCGCGCCGGTCTACGTGGCGCCGGCTCCGGTCTACGCACCGCCGCCGCCCCCGCCGCCTCCCGTCGTCTATCAACCGGCTCCCGTGTACTACGGCGGCCCGGCGATCGTCATCGGTTGGCACGGCGACCGATACTGGGACGGCCGCCGCTACTGGGCGCGTGACGATTGGTATCGGCATCATCCCCCGGGCCGCTACGATTACGGCCGTGACCACTACGACAATCGTCGCGGCTGGCACTAAGCCATCAAAAAGCCACGGTTGACCCGTTGAAAAAAACCGCCCCCAGAAGGGCGGTTTTTTTTGTGCTCGCGAAACCTGCGGGCTGAGTCGAAAACGCCGATTCAACTCCGCAAGCCGGTCAGCAGGACGCGCTTGTCAGCGGGGACACCCATGAATTCTCCCAATGAGGTCTGCGCACCACGCACGCAAACGTCTTGCAGATGAGATGTGCGGATTGCGCAGTTTTATTGGGTAGAATTCCCTCACACCGCAATTGCCTACTGACCAACAAGGCCCTTATGACAACTGGCTCGCGATGGGTTCAAACGCCTCGTGCACTTTGGTGCAGCGTGATTCACAGGCTATCGCGTGTCGGTCTACCGGTTGTGCCGCGCTCCTCGCGCTCGGCGTGCGCTGTTGCGCTGTGCGGCGTGTCGCTCCTCGCCGGTTTGCTCGTCGCGCCCGAGGCCCAGGCGGTCTATGCGATTGCGCAATACGGCGAGCCGAAATATCCCGCGGATTTCAAGCACTTCGATTACGTCAACCCGGATGCGCCAAAGGGAGGCACGCTGGTGCTGGCCAATCCGAGCCGGCTTACCAGCTTCGATAAATTCAATCCGTTCACACTGCGCGGCAATCCCGCACCGGGCGTCGACCTGATGTTCGAGAGCCTGACCATCGGCAGTAGCGACGAAGTGGCGTCCGCCTATGGCCTGCTCGCTGACGACATCAAGATCACGCCCGACGGCCTGTCGACCACATTTCACATCAACCCGCGCGCGCGCTTTTCGAACGGCGATCAGGTCACGGCGGACGACGTCAAGTTTTCGCTCGACACGCTGAAAAGCCCGCAGGCCGCGCCGCAATTCGCATCGATTTTTGGCGAGATCACGCGAGCAGTGGTTGTTGATCCCCATACGATCCGTTTCGAGTTTCATCAACGCAATCGCGAGTTGCCGTTGCTCGTGGGCAGCATGCCGGTGTTTTCGCGTAAGTGGGGGATGAAGCCGGACGGCAGCCGCATCGCGTTCGACCAGTTGGCGTTCGAGAAGCCGATCGCAAGCGGCCCCTATCTGATCGATCAGTACGAGAACGGCCGCACGATTGCTTACCGACGTGATCCGAATTATTGGGGTGCGACGTTGCCGGTGCGGGTCGGCATGAACAATTTCGATCGGATCGTCTACAAGCTGTATTCGGATAGCACCGCGCGGCTCGAGGCGTTCAAGGCCGGCGAGTACGACGCACTGGTCGAGTATGTCGCGCGCAATTGGGTGCGGCGCGACGTCGGCAAGAAGTTCGATAGCGGCGAGCTGATCAAACGGGAATTCCCGCAACATAACGGCACCGGCATGCAAGGCTTCGTGCTCAACACACGGCGGCCATTGTTTCAGGACGTGCGGGTGCGCAAGGCGCTCGATCTCGCACTCGACTTTCAGTGGCTGAACCGGCAACTGTTCTTCAATCAGTACACGCGCATCGACAGTTTCTTCGCCAATACGGAATTGCAGGCGAAGGGCATGCCAACGCCTGGCGAGTTGGCGCTGCTCGACCCGTGGCGCGCCAAACTTGATCCGGCCGTATTCGGTCTGCCGCCAAAGCAGCCCGACACCGATCCGCCGGGCTCGCTGCGCGCCAATCTGCTGCAAGCGCGCGCGTTGTTGCAGCAAGCCGGATGGACCTATCGTGACGGCGCATTGCGCAACGCCAAAGGCGAGCCATTCCAGTTCGAGATTCTTGACGATTCCGGCTCGTCCGCGCAGTTTGAGCCGATCGTCGCGACCTTCATTCGCAATCTTCAGAAACTCGGCATCACCGCGACGTTTCGCGTATCCGACTTCGCGGTCTATCAGAAACGGCTCGACGCATTCGACTTCGACACGACCACGATCCGCATGGCGGATGTGCAGGTGCCCGGCTCGGAGCAGATCGACCGTTTTGGTAGCAAGGCCGCGGACACCAACGGTTCGGACAATGTGATCGGGGTGAAGTCGCCGGCCGTCGACGCGATCCTGAGCGCGCTCGTGCATGCGCAGACGCGCGAGCAACTGATCGACGCGACGCACGCGCTCGACCGCGTGCTGATGCATGGCTACTATGTGATTCCGCAGTGGTATAGCGCTTCGCACCGGGTGGCGTTCAAGCGCGGTCTCGCCTGGCCGAAGACGCTGCCTCTGTACTATGGCGCGGAAGGCTGGATCACGTCGATGTGGTGGTATGCACAGCCGCAAGCGCCGCAAGCACAGTCGAACTGAACGCGTCCATTCATTCACCGCCTTCGCACCGGAAACGACGCCATGTGGAGCTACATCCTCAAACGCCTGCTGTTGATGATCCCGACCTTGCTCGGCGTGCTGACGCTGACCTTCGTTGTGATCCAGTTTGTTCCGGGCGGCCCGGTCGAGCAGATGCAGCACGAGCTGCGCAAAGGCGCGGAAAACGGCGCGCCGTTCGGCCTGCGCACGCATACCGGTGTCGACGCGCAGCAGATCGCGCAGCTGAAAGTGCTGTATGGCTTCGACAAACCGCCGCTCGAGCGCTACGTCCTGATGCTCAAACGCTTCTCGACGTTCGACCTTGGCCAAAGCTATTTCCGCCACCAGAGCGTGTGGTCGCTGATCGTTTCGAAGTTACCGGTGTCGATCAGCATCGGCTTATGGACGTTCTTTCTGACGTATCTGATATCGGTGCCGTTGGGCATCGCCAAAGCGGTGCGCAACGGTTCGCGCTTCGATATCGCGACGAGCCTCGTCGTGCTGGTCGGCTATGCGATTCCGGGCTTTGTGCTCGGCGTGCTGCTGCTGGTGCTGTTCGGCGGCGGCAGTTTCCTGCAGTTGTTCCCGCTGCGCAATCTCACTTCGGATAACTGGGCGCAATTGAGTCTTGGCGGCAAGATCGTCGACTATCTGTGGCACATCACGTTGCCGATCACGGCCTCGGTGGTGGGCAGTTTCGCGGTCGTCACGATGCTGACGAAAAATGCCTTCCTCGACGAAATACGCAAGCAATACGTGCTGACCGCGCGCGCCAAAGGTTTGTCGGAAAAGCGCGTGCTGTGGAAGCATGTGTTTCGTAACGCGTTGCTCCCGTTGATCGTCGGCTTCCCGGCGGCGTTCATCGGTGCGTTTTTCACCGGCAGTCTGCTGATCGAGACGCTGTTTTCGCTCGATGGACTTGGCCTGCTGTCGTACGAATCGGTGGTGCGGCGGGACTATCCGGTCGTGCTCGGCACGCTCTATCTCTTCACGTTGATTGGTCTTGCGACCAAGCTGATTTCCGATCTCTGCTATGTGTGGGTCGATCCCCGCATCCAATTCGAACAACTGGAGCGCTGATGAATCGAGCCCGTCTTTCAACCGATGCGGCGGCGCGCACCGAACCGGTTCGCGCGTTCGTGTCACCTACGCCCGCGCGCCGCGTCTGGCAGCGTTTTCGCCAGCAGCGTCTTGGCTATTGGAGTTTGATCATCTTCGTCGTCGCGTTTGCCGCGAGCCTTGCCGGGCCGCTGTGGTCGAACGACAAGCCGCTCGTAGTGCGCTACGAAGGGCAGTTGTATTTTCCGATGTTCAAGACCTACGCGGAGACCACCTTCGGCGGCGACTTCCCAACGCCCGCCGATTATCTCGATCCGTATATCAAGCATCGCTTCGACACGCCGGGTAATTTCGCTGTGTACCCGCCGAACCGCTACTACTACGACACGCTGAATTACTTCTCGAAGGCACCGAACCCGGCGCC
Source organism: Paraburkholderia nemoris (assembly GCF_905221015.1). NCBI lineage: Bacteria > Pseudomonadati > Pseudomonadota > Betaproteobacteria > Burkholderiales > Burkholderiaceae > Paraburkholderia > Paraburkholderia nemoris. Next base: position 23,145 of record NZ_CAJNBO010000018.1, read on the forward strand.
GCCGTCGCGCGATAACTGGTTCGGTACCGACGACCGTGGCCGCGATCTCTTCGCGCGTCTTCTGTACGGGTTTCGCGTGTCGGTGGAATTCGCGCTGGTGCTCACCTTGATCGGCACGGTGCTCGGGATTGCAGCAGGCGCCGTTCAGGGTTACTTCGGAGGACGTATCGACATCATTGGGCAGCGCCTGATCGAAATCTGGAGCGCCATGCCGGAGCTTTACCTGTTGATCATTTTCTCGTCGATCTTCGAGCCGGGGTTCATTCTGCTGATTGTGCTGCTGTCGCTGTTCGGCTGGATCGGGTTGTCCGATTACGTACGCGCGGAGTTTCTGCGCAACCGTCATCAGGACTATGTGCGTGCGGCTCGAGCGATGGGGCTCTCGAACTGGCAGATCATGTGGCGCCACGTCTTGCCCAACAGTCTGACGCCGGTGATCACGTTTCTGCCGTTCCGCATGAGCGGCGCGATTCTCGCGCTTACCAGCCTCGACTTTCTCGGCCTCGGCGTGCCGTCGCCGACCCCGAGTCTCGGCGAGCTGCTCGCGCAAGGCAAAGCGAATCTCGACGCGTGGTGGATCTCGCTGTCCACGTTCGGTGTGCTGGTTGCGATGCTATTGCTGCTGACGTTCATGGGCGACGCGCTGCGCAACGCGCTAGACACGCGCATATCCGATGCCATGCGCGCAGGAGGCAACCAGTGAGCGCCATGGTACAGAACGACGCAAAACAGGCTGTGACGCCGCCGCTGCTGGAACTCGATCATCTGCATGTGACCTTCGGCGACACGGTCGCGGTGAACGACGTGACGCTCGCGATTCAACGCGGCGAGCGGGTCGCGCTGGTCGGCGAATCGGGCTCGGGCAAGAGCGTGACCGCGCTGTCGATCCTGCGTCTGTTGAGCGACGCGCAGGTGAGCGGGTCGATCCGTTTCGATGGGCAGGATCTGCTTGCGAAAAGCGAGCGTGAGATGCGCGGCATGCGCGGCTCGGACATCGCGATGATCTTCCAGGAACCGATGACGGCCCTCAATCCGCTCTATACGGTCGGTGACCAGATTGCGGAGACGATCGTTGTGCACGACGGCGTCACGGCGAACGAGGCGCGCAAGCGCGCGGTGGCGTTGCTGGGGCGCACGGGCATCGCCGAGCCCGGCAAGCGGGTGAACAGCTATCCGCATCAGCTCTCGGGCGGTCAGCGGCAGCGCGCGATGATCGCGATGGCGCTCGCGTGCCGCCCACGCCTGTTGTTGGCCGACGAGCCGACAACGGCACTCGACGTGACGATCCGCGCGCAGATCGTCGAGCTGCTGCTGGAACTGCAACGCGACGAAGCCGAGAAACGCGGCATGGCCGTGCTGCTGATCACGCACGACCTGAATCTGGTGCGCCATTTCGCGCAACGCATCGCGGTGATGGAGCAGGGCGTACTCGTGGAAAGCGGGTCGGTCGAGCAGGTGTTCGAGTCGCCGCAGCATCCGTACACGCAACGTCTGCTGGCGAGCCGCCCACAACGCACGGTGGTGCCGGTGCTGCCGATCTCGCCGGTGCTGCTGGAAGCACGCGATGTCTCAGTCGATTTCAAAACGAAGCTGCCGGGCTTGAGCGGCTGGTTTCGCTCGGGGCACTTTCGCGCAGTCGCCGATGCGAACGTGTCGGTGCGCCAGGGCGAGACACTGGGGATCGTCGGCGAATCGGGTTCGGGTAAATCGACTTTGGCAATGGCCCTGCTCGGCCTGCAACGCACGGTGCACGGCGAGATCGAGTTTCAGGGCAGGGCGCTCGGCAGCTATCGCGGCGCCGAACAGACCGCCTTACGGTCGAATATGCAAGTTGTCTTTCAGGACCCGTTCAGCTCGCTTTCGCCGCGGCAAACCATTGAGCGGATCGTCGGCGAAGGGCTCGCGCTGCACCGGCCGCAAATGAGTCAGCAGGCGCGGCGCGACAAGGTGGTGTCGGTCCTGCGCGAAGTCGGCTTGGACCGCACGGTGTTGTACCGCTATCCGCATGAGTTCTCCGGCGGCCAGCGTCAGCGGATTGCGATCGCGCGCGCTCTGGTGCTGGAGCCGCGCATCCTGATCCTCGATGAGCCGACCAGCGCGCTCGACGTGTCGATCCAGCAGCAGGTGCTGAAACTGCTCGCCGGGTTGCAACAGAAGTACAACCTCGGCTTCGTTTTCATCAGTCACGATCTGGCTGTAATCGGGGCGATGGCGCATCGTGTCGCGGTCATGCAAAACGGATCGATCGTCGAAAGCGGTGACGTTGAGCAGATTTTTGCGACACCGGCACACCCTTACACCCGAAAGCTGCTGAAAGCGGCGCTTGACCACTGATTTTGCACTCTTTCACCAATTGGGTGCGTGTCTCGATTGTATTTTTCTATTTGTTTTGACACGTGAATACTTACTGGCTAGTATCGACCAAACTTTTTTCCGTAGCCCACTGATTTTTAGGCAAAAAATACCGACCAATGCAGCACAGAAACCTAACCCAGGCTTGCACGCGCGTCGTCGCCGGGATGTTCATTGGCGTCTTGATGGCAGCAGCTCCCGGCGCGTTCGCCGACGAAGTAAGCAGTTTTAATCAGAATGCCTCATATTCGACCCCCAGCGGGTCGAATTCTTTGTCCCCCCTCAATTCGCAATCGGCCGCGCCTGACAGCGACGGCGGCGCCAAATCGTTCCTGTCCGGCATGGCCGGCAAAGCGGGCGACGTGGTGGTCGGCGCGCTGAACATGATTGGCGTTCGCTACCGTTGGGGTGGTAATACGCCCGATTCGGGGCTCGATTGCAGCGGCTTCGTTCGCTACGTGTTCCAGGACACGCTCGGTATGGCACTGCCGCGCCGCGCCGAGGAAATGAGCCGCGTCGGCGAAAAGGTTCGCGTTAGCGACCTGAAGCCGGGCGATCTGGTGTTCTTCAATACGATGCGCCGCACGTTCTCGCACGTCGGCATCTACATCGGCGACAACAAGTTCGTGCATTCGCCTTCCACGGGCAGCACGATCCGCGTCGACGATATGGATAGCGGGTATTGGGAAAAGCGCTTTACTGGTGCACGCCGGATCGAAACCTCCTATCAGGAAGGCGAAGATCTGCGCAAGCGCGTGAATGCGTCGATCGGCGGCAATCAGTAACTGATTCAGTCCGCACCGGCGGTTTTGGTGCGATAAAAAAGCCTGCTTCGAATGAAGCAGGCTTTTTGCGTTTGGGTGCTTGCCGATGTGGGGCGGAATCTCCCGCGCGATACGCCGGCTTGGGTCGGCGCTGCGTGCGCGAAGACAACTGCAACTGCCACGCGCCGGCCGGTATAACCGGCGCGATCCTGCCGGGTTACACCGCGGCGCGGCTTGCGGCCATCTTGCGTTGCAACTCGGGCATCATCTTCGCCACGGCTTCCTCGCCGGCCAGGATCGCTGCGTTGCGCTGCGAGAAATCACTGCCGCTCATCGCGGCCAGATTCGGCCGGATCACGATGTCGGCGTACTTGTCGAGTTCATAAGCCTTGATCGTCTGGCCCATGATCGTGAAAGTCTGCATCAGAACGTCGAACGAGCTGGCTGTGAGGCCGCTTTCCGGGCGCTGCGAAATGTCCACGGCAATCACAAAATCCGCGCCCATCTTGCGCGCGAATGAGGCTGGCACCGGGCTTACCAGGCCGCCGTCCACATACTCGTGACCGCCGATGTTCACCGGCTCGAAAATCGACGGCACGCTGCATGATGCGCGCACCGCAATGCCGGTGTTGCCGCGCTGGAACAGGATCGGCTGGCCGGTCTTCAGGTCGGTGGCGACCACGCCGAGCGGCTTGGTCATCTTCTCGATCGGACGGTTGTTGAGCGTCGTATTCAGGTAGTTTTGCAGCGCGACGCCTTGCAGAAAGCCGCGCGTGCGAAACGGCATCGCCCAGTCGCTGATCGACGCTTCATCCATGGTCAACGCGAGCTTGTTCAGCGCAAAGCCGTTCATCCCCGAGGCGTATAGCGCGCCGACCACCGAACCCGCGCTGGTGCCGGCCACGAGGTCGACCTGGATATTGCGCGCCTCGAGTGCCTTGATCACGCCGATGTGCGCGAAGCCGCGCGCGGCGCCGCCGCCTAGCGCGAGCCCGACGCGGATCGGCCGCTGCGGTTTGTCGAGCGGTGGCGGGTTGACTGTGGGCGCGGTGGCGACCGGCGTGCTATCGGTCTTGCTGCCGCCGGTCGTGGTGCAGGCAGCGAGCAGCGCGGAGGCGGCCGCCAACGAGAAGTTGCGACGGGCGAGGCGAGGGGATGACGGTTTCAACGGGTTCTCCAGCAACGGCAGGGGCGGCGCGCTCGGCGCAACCGGTGCCGCGATCAGGCGGATAGTCAAACGGACGGAATGGCCGCTGGCGATTCCATGCGCTGTGGTTCTATCCCCACCCGCAGCGCGCGCACATCATAAATCAAAGCTCCGGGCACGCGTCGCTCCGGTAATGAAACGTTGCAGTGGAAACGCTCAGGCCTCCCGTGGCGCGCTTCCCGCGCGTCTTGTGCGCTGCCACTGGCCATTCGGACGAGGGCAGGCACCGCGTGTTCGGAAGGTATAATTCGGCTCTTGAATTTATTTCCTTCGTGTCTGTGCAAGGCAGCTTTCTGCTGCATGGACGCGGTCCGCTGCCGCGCTTCACTGGCAATGTTCGCCACGGCGCCGGCGCCTGTCTTCCGAGTAACCGCTAATGACCACCTCCGTCCGTACCCGTTTCGCACCGAGTCCCACCGGCTTCATCCACCTCGGCAACATTCGCTCCGCGCTTTATCCGTGGGCGTTCGCGCGCAAGATGAAAGGGACCTTCGTGCTGCGGATCGAGGACACCGACGTCGAGCGTTCCAGTACCGAAGCGGTCGACGCCATTCTCGAAGGTATGGAATGGCTCGGCCTCGATATCGACGAAGGCCCGTTCTACCAGATGCAGCGCATGGACCGTTATCGCGAAGTGCTCAAGCAGATGCAGGACGCGGGGCTCGTGTACCCGTGCTACATGTCGACGGAAGAACTGGACGCCCTGCGCGAACGCCAGCGCGAGGCCGGCGAAAAGCCGCGCTATGACGGCACGTGGCGCCCGGAACCCGGCAAGGTCCTGCCGGAGCCGCCGGCCGGCGTGCAGCCCGTGCTGCGCTTTCGCAACCCGCTCTCTGGCGTAGTCGCGTGGGACGACGCTGTGAAAGGCCGCATCGAGATCTCGAACGAAGAACTCGACGACCTCGTGATCGCGCGCCCGGACGGCACGCCGACCTACAACTTCTGCGTGGTGGTGGACGATCTTGACATGCGCATCACGCACGTGATTCGCGGCGACGATCACGTGAACAACACGCCGCGTCAGATCAACATTCTGCGTGCGCTCGGCGCCGAGCCGCCGGTCTACGCGCACTTGCCGACCGTCCTGAACGAGCAGGGCGAGAAGATGAGCAAGCGTCACGGCGCGATGAGCGTGATGGGTTATCGCGACGCCGGCTTTCTGCCGGAAGCGGTGGTCAACTATCTGGCGCGTCTGGGCTGGTCGCATGGCGACGCGGAGATTTTTACGCGTGAGCAGTTCGTCGAATGGTTCGATCTGGAGCATCTGGGCAAGTCGCCGGCTCAGTACGACCATGACAAGCTGAACTGGCTCAACGCGCACTACATCAAGGAAGCGGACAACGCGCGCCTTGCCGAGCTCGCCAAGCCTTTCTTCGCCGGGTTGGATATCGACGAAGCCGCTATTGCGCAGGGCGCCGATCTGACGTCGGTGGTGGGCTTGCTGAAGGACCGTGCGTCGACGGTGAAGGAAATCGCCGAAAACGCGGCGATGTTCTATCGCACGCCGGCGCCTGAAGCCGAGGCGCTCGCGCAGCACGTCACGGATGTCGTGCGTCCGGCGCTTGCTGATCTGGCCGCTTCGCTCAAGACGGTCGAGTGGACCAAGGAAGCGATCGCTGCGGCGTTGAAGGCTACGCTTGGTGCGCACAAGCTGAAGATGCCGCAACTGGCCATGCCGGTGCGTCTGCTGGTGGCAGGTACCACGCATACGCCTTCGATCGACAGCGTGCTGATGCTGTTTGGCCGCGATGTTGTCGTGGGTCGTATTGAAAAAGCGTTGGCTTAAGCGCGTTCGCGTTTGCATTGAGAGGGTTTGCATGCGACTTGCGAAAAAAGTCGCATGCAATTGCGCAAAGGGTATTTACAAAGCGCAAATTGGCCTCTAAAATCTCGTTTCTGTTCTGCAAGGGGGGTATAGCTCAGCTGGGAGAGCGCTTGCATGGCATGCAAGAGGTCAGCGGTTCGATCCCGCTTACCTCCACCATCAGAGCAGAGTGAAGTCGTTCCGAAGTCTGGAGCTTGTAGCAAAAAAGACTTCACAAACAGCTGTAACGTAGTTAGAATATCGGTCTTTGCTGCTGACGAAAACGAAGTTAGCGTGAATTAGCAGCAAGATAAAGACAGATCTGAAAAGATTATGTCCCCTTCGTCTAGAGGCCTAGGACATCACCCTTTCACGGTGAGTACAGGGGTTCGAATCCCCTAGGGGACGCCAAACATCAGCGTCGCTTGGTAGTAGTAAAGCAGCGCAGCTTGCAGAGAAAAAACCAACGCTCGCAAGTCATGATAGGCAAACTGGAGTGGTAGTTCAGTTGGTTAGAATACCGGCCTGTCACGCCGGGGGTCGCGGGTTCGAGTCCCGTCCACTCCGCCAGACAAAGCCCGTTCATACAAACCTGAACGGGCTTTTTCATTAAAGGTGTAAGCAGTACGTTGTCCCCTTCGTCTAGAGGCCTAGGACATCACCCTTTCACGGTGAGTACAGGGGTTCGAATCCCCTAGGGGACGCCAGCAACATCGGCGTCGCTCGGTTAGCAGTATGAGCGGTGCAAGTGGCAAATGAGCCAGGCTCATAAGCCACGGTGCAAAAATCTGGAGCGGTAGTTCAGTTGGTTAGAATACCGGCCTGTCACGCCGGGGGTCGCGGGTTCGAGTCCCGTCCGCTCCGCCAGATTTTAAAAAGCCCACTTCGAAAGAAGTGGGCTTTTTTTATTTCCGCAGCCGGTCTGTCTGGGTATCGTCCGGGTATGCTCGGGACAAACAGCCATTGCCAGCGCGCGCGGCCTGTTTTACCGTTGACCCGACTCATCTTCGTCGTTCCACCATGTTCGATCCAACCGAAGCTCCGTCACCGTTTCATCTGCGCCCGGCCAGCATGGACGATTTCGAGTTCGCCGAGGCGCTGACCCGCAATAACATGGGCGGCTACTATCGCCGGCACCATCTGGTGTGGCGTGGCGATCTGTTTCTCGGCAGTTGGCGCGAGTCGGAGAATTTCATTCTCGAAGTGGACGGTACGCCGATCGGTGTGCTGCGCATCACCCAGGAAGGCGATTCGCTGCATATCCGCGACGTGCAGATTGCCGAAGGGCATCGGCGTCTCGGCGCCGGCACGTATCTGCTCGATATGTCGCATCAATGGGCGCGTGAGCGCGGGCTGCGCGAGTTGCAGTTGCGCGTGTTCGTCGACAATCCTGCCGCGCGGCTGTACCAACGCAAGGGGTACAAGCTGGCGGGGCCGCGTCTGGCGCAACTCGGGGCGATCCGTCATCTGGCGCGGCGCGTTTGACGCACTGCGGCGAGTGGCTGGCGGTTACGCTTTACGCCGTCACTTTTGCGCGGTCTCTTCGTCCGCCTCGGTATCGCCGCGATCCCCGCTCTCTACACGATGTTCAGCGCCACGCTCGATGAACGCCCGTGGGCTTTCACCGAATGCCCGCCGGAACATCGCCGAGAACGCACTCTGACTCTGATAGCCCAGCTCTTGCGCTACATGTGAAAGCGGCCGCCCCTGGCTCAACAGCGGAATCGCACGCGCGAGAATGGCCTGCTGACGCCATTGCGAAAAGCTCACGCCCAACTCCTGACGAAACAGCCGCGCAATTGTGCGCGTACTCGCTCCCACGCTCGATGCCCACTGTTCGAGCGACTCGCCATGCGTCGGGTCCGCGATCACGGCCTCGCACAACGCGCGCAAACGCTTTTCGTTCGGCATCGGCACGGATAGCGGGAGCGGCTCCGAACGCGTCAGCTCATCGAGTGCAAGTGCGCCTAGCAACTGTTCGCGCGTCGCCGAAATGCCTGGCGTGTCGAGCGCGGCGATGACTTCGCGCAGCAGATCCGATACTTCGACCACGCGCGGCGTATCCAGTCCGGCCGGGACGGTGCTTTCGGTAATGTAGAGCGTGCGCAGAAACGCATCTTCGACTGCGACCACTTCGTGTGTCACGTGCGGCGGCACCCAGATCGCCCGTGATGGCGGCACCATCCATGTCGTGCCGGTCGTCGCAACCCGCAGCACGCCGCGTGATGCATAGGCCACTTGCGCCCATGCATGCGTGTGTCGCGCGATACGCCAGCCCGAAGGCATCAGCCGCGAGCGCACACGGATCGGATGCGTTTGAGTCGGCTGGAACTCGGGCGGGATGTCGGCGAAGTGGACCTGGCTCGACAGGGCTGAGTCAGTGGACGAATTCATCTTGAAGATCGATCCAATGGATGGAACGCAAAAAACGCAGTGGTGTATGCGCGCAACCTGCAACCCGCATACAGGGAGCGCTCACGCGTAGAGCCATCAAGCGCGGACCTGAGCGCGCGGGCCCAAAGGCGCAGACCCAAAACCACCGCGAGCCTCTCATTGTAGGTGTTACGTCGGAGTCAACGTTGCATAATGTCCCGAGTCCACGGATCCCGAGGAGAAGGTCATGAGCTTTGCAACCGCCGATTTGTGCGACGCACACGAGGACCAACTGGCGCTGGGCACACTGCGCGTGCTCGAACCGGTCTTTCATCTCTTCAGCCGTGCCGAGTGTTTCAGCGGCGAAGCGGTCACGCTAAAGGTGTTCGAAGACAACGCGCTCGTGCGCGCCACGCTCGAGGAGAAGGGCGCTGGTCGCGTGCTGGTAGTCGACGGCGGTGGCAGTCTGCGTTGCGCCCTGGTGGGCGGCAACCTCGCGCAAATCGCCGAGCAGAATGGCTGGGCGGGCATCGTACTGAACGGCTGCGTGCGCGATGCGCTGGAGCTCAATGAAGTCAATGTCGGCGTGGCGGCGCTGACGACCTGCCCACGGCGCGGCCAGAAGCTCGGCACCGGCGAGCGCGACGTGCCGGTGCAATTGCCGGGCACGCTGGTACGTCCGGGCGAATGGATCTATGTGGATATCGACGGCGTGCTGGTGGCGGGCGCGCCGCTGAACTGAATCCCCGGCAACAGCCGGGGTAATCCGAACTCATCATCAAGGAGAGCAAACGACGATGCAGACCGTTTTTGTATACGGCACGTTGCGGGCCGGTGAAGTGAACGACCTGAGAGAGGCTGCGGCGCGCAACGAGATCGCCGCACCGAATCTGCTCGGCACGGCCACGGTGCGCGGCCATCTATTCGACTTCGGCATGTATCCAGGTCTGGTGGTTGACGAAGCGGGCGTGGACGTCACCGGCGACGTCTACGAAATCGACGATGAACTGGTTGCGGTGCTCGACGAGATCGAAGCCGTGTATCCCGGCGTCGAAGATCGATTCCTCGCGCGGGAAGTGATGGTGAAAGTCGACGGTAACGTCGTGAACTGCCGCTTCTATCCGGTCGCGCCGCAAGCGGCGAAGGGCCTGCCGGAAATCAGGTCGGGTGATTGGGTCGAGTACCGCAGCACGCGTTGATAGGTTGTATGGCTGGCCCACGGCGAGCGCGCCGCAGCATAACCAATGCATGACGCGCACATCGCGAGCGCATAACAGGCGCACAACGAGCACACAAAAAAACGGCCCGGCAGGCATACACCTGTCGGGCCGCCCGGTCGGTCAGCCTTGCGACCCAGGCCGCTCTTTCGTCTTGCGTGGCTGCTGAAAGCGGGCTTGGTACGACGTCGTTATTGCTGATGCATGAAGCACAGATGCCTCAGATTTCCTCGTACAGCGGCAGCGTCAGGAAGTCGGTGAACTGCTCCGACGTCGACATCTCTTCGAAGATTTGTGCAGCGCGATCGTACGGCTTCGTATCGCCGCCGACTGCCTGCTTCACCTTGTCGAGCTCTTCTGCCGACAACTCGCGCACCAGCTCGGCCGTGACCTTGCGGCCGTCTTCGAGCTTGCCCTTCGGCGAGCGAATCCATTGCCACACTTGCGAACGCGAGATCTCCGCGGTGGCGGCGTCTTCCATCAGGTTGTGAATCGGCACGCAGCCATTGCCCGCGAGCCACGAACCCAGGTAGTGAATGCCGACGTTGATGTTGTTGCGCAAACCGCCTTCGGTAATCGGCGCTTCTGGACGGAAGTCCGTCAGGTCGGCGGACGTGACGAGCACGTCGTCGCGTTGCTTGCCGATCTGATTCGGCTTGTCGCCGAGCACCTTGACGAATTCTTCCATCGCGATCGGCACGAGACCCGGATGCGCGACCCAGCCACCGTCGTAACCGTCGCCGGCATCGCGCGCCTTGTCCGAGCGCACACCACCCATTGCCTTGTCGTTCGCGGCCGGATCGTTCTTGATCGGAATCAGCGCGCTCATGCCGCCGATTGCCGGCGCATTGCGGCGATGGCAGGTCTTCAGCAACAGCAAAGCGTACGCACGCATGAACGGCGAGGTCATCGTGATCTGCGAGCGGTCCGCGAGACAGAAATCGCGGTCGTTCTTGAACTTCTTGATCGCCGAGAAGATGTAGTCCCAACGGCCGGCATTCAGGCCCGAGCTATGTTCGCGCAGCTCGTACAGGATCTCGTCCATTTCAAACGCGGCGACGATCGTCTCGATCAGCACGGTCGCGCGAATCGTGCCGCGCGGCACGCCGACGGCTTCCTGTGCGGCGAGGAAGATGTCGTTCCACAAACGCGCTTCCAGATGGCTCTCCATCTTCGGCAGATAGAAGTAGGGCGCCGTGCCGCGCGCAAGCTGTTCCTTCGCGTTGTGAACCATGAAGAGTGCGAAATCGAAGATGCCGCCGGAGACGCGCTTGCCGTCAACCGTCACGTGCTTTTCGTCCAGATGCCAGCCGCGCGGACGCACGATCAGCGTGGCGATCTTGTCGTTCAGCGTGTACGACTTGCCGTTCTGTTCGAGCGAAATCGTGCGGCGCACCGCGTCCTTCAGATTGATGTGGCCGGTAATCTGGTTATCCCAGCTCGGCGCATTCGAATCTTCGAAGTCGGTCATGTACGAATCCGCGCCCGAATTCAGCGCGTTGATGATCATCTTGCGCTCGACCGGTCCGGTGATTTCCACGCGGCGGCACTGCAGATCCTGCGGCAGCGGCGCGATCTTCCAGTCGCCTTCGCGCACACTTTTCGTTTCGGCGAGAAAGTCGGGGCGCTCGCCGGCGTCGAGTCGTTTGGTGCGTTCCACACGCGCCTGCAGCAGTTGCTGGCGGCGCGGTTCAAACGTGCGATGCAGCGCGGCGACGAGATCAAGCGCTTCGCGGGTGAGAATTGCTTCGTAGCCCGGCTTGATCTCAGCCGTGATTTCCATGCCCTGCGGCAGCGACAGCGATGATTGCGATGACAGCGGATTCGCCATGGTTTCTCCTTGGTCGGTCAGATTGCAAAGGTGCAAATGTTGAGATGCGGTTGAGTTGCGTCGCGGGATCGAGGTGGTAGCTGTCATGCGCCAGGGCTGTGGCGTGTGCGGCTGCCACCGGGATTGCCGGTGCTGCCCGTGCCGCTATTGCGGCCGGACGACGCGAGGGACTTCAGAAAAGCGAGCAGATCGTTCATGCCTCCGCCCGCGCCGTGCGGCGTGACGCCCAGTTCTTCGGCTGGTGCGTTTTGCCGGTTAAGCCAGAAGGTTGTGAAGCCGAACCAGCCCGCGCCTGCCACGTCCCAGCCGTTCGACGACACGAAGACGATCTCGCGCGGCTCGGCGTTGAAGGCTTGCGTGCCGAGCGTGTAGGCCACGGGCGAGGGTTTGTAGGCGCGTACCGTGTCGACGGACAGGACATGGTCGAACAGGCGCGTCATGCCGGCGCTCTTCACGGCGATGTCCAGCATTTGCGGATTGCCGTTCGAGAGGATCGCGAGACCGGGCCTTGTTGAATTTGCTCCTGCCCCGGCTTTGTTGCTCGCAGACGCGGCTGCCGATTCGGTTCCGGACGATGCCGAAGGCGCGTCGCGCAACTGGCGCAGCGCGGGCACGGCATCGGGAAAAGCGGACAGGCACGCATATTCGTCCATCAGACGCTTCTCTGCCGCACGGCCGAGCGTGAGATGCAGTTTCTTGGCGGCGAAGCGCAAGGCGTCGAGGGTGATGTCCCAGAACGGCCGGTAATGTGCGCCGGGCGCACCGGCCGGATCGGCGAGTGTGCGCAGCTGCGTGTATTCGATCTGTTTCTGGCGCCACAACTGTGAGAGCGGCTCGCCGTGGCCCGGGAACATCTGCTCCGCGGCAGCGATCACCGAATGCACGTCGAAAAGCGTGCCGTACGCGTCGAAAATCACTGCTTTGGGGAAGGGTGTCGTTGTGGCCGACATTGCCGTGCACTCCTATCAGAGGTCAGGATGGATTGTATTAGTGATGCTCCACGCTAAAAAAGAGGCTAAACATCACTTGATCTTTTACTTTCATACACCTAATCTGACGCGCACCGACCACTTTCCTGCACAAACGCCCCCAAGGGGACATCCTTCGAGGCGTCGCGGCCCCGCTCCCCATGGATCGTTTCAAGCAGATCGAGACTTTCGTTACCGTCGCGGCAAAAGGCAGCCTGTCCGCCGCGGCGCTTGCCGAAGGCGTCGCGCCCGCGATCATCGGCCGCCGCATCGATGCGCTCGAAGAGCGTCTTGGCGTTAAGCTGCTGGTGCGCACCACGCGCAAGATCACGCTGACCTTCGAGGGTTCGGCGTTTCTCGAGGATTGCCAGCGCGTCATTCACGACATGCAGAACGCCGAAGCCAGCGTGTCGGCGGGTGGCGTGAAGGCGAGCGGCCATTTGCGGCTGTCGGCACCGGCCGGGTTTGGCCGCCGGCACGTTGCGCCGCTGGTGCCGGCCTTCACCGTGGCGCATCCGGATGTATCGATTACGCTCGACCTGTCCGACCGGCTGGTCGACCTCGTCAACGAGGGCTTCGACTGCGCCGTGCGCCTGGGCGAATTGCCGGATTCGTCGCTGGTGTCGCTCAAGCTCGGTGAGAACCGCCGCGTGTGCGTGGCTTCGCCGTCGTATCTGAGCCGGCGCGGTTCGCCGCATACCCTGGCCGATCTCGCGCATCACAACTGCCTCGCGCTTGGCGCGAGCGCCAACCAGCAGCGCGGCTGGATGTTCCAGCAGGGGGACAAGGTCGTCTCGATCAAGGTGTCCGGCACGATGGAATGCTCGGACGGCGCCGTGCTGCACGAGTGGTGCCTCGAGGGTTACGGGCTCGCATGGCGCTCGTGGTGGGAGGTCGGCACGGATATCGCGGCTGGCCGGCTGGTGAGCGTGCTCGACGAGTTCGCCGCGCCGCCGATCGGCATCCATGCGGTTTTTCCGCAGCGCCGGCATTTGCCGCTGCGGGTCCGGCTGTTTCTGGACTTTCTCAAGCATACGTACGGCCATCCTGATTACTGGGGCGAGGGCGGCTGAGTTGCCTCTGCGGTCCGGCGTCCGGCGGCCCGTTGATCAGGCGCAACGGCCCCTTATGCCGTCCTCCGCAACCGCGACGCACGACTGCCACGCGGCCCCGCGCAGCGGGTTTTCGATATGCGGACAGACCCGCACGACAGCCTTGAGCGCGTTTCTGCGACCTACAATCGATTGAAGCGGTTTCCAAGCCGCGCTTCGTGGGACGCTGACGCCGCGCTGCACGCAGCCGGCGACGGAGGGCATCATGTTCAGGCACATCCTGGTTCCGACCGATGGTTCAGACCTGTCACGCAAAGCGATAGACGGCGCCATCGATCTCGCGCAGGCCGTCGGCGCTCGCGTTACCGCCTACGCGTGTCTGCCGCAATATCCGTACTCGCCGTTCTCCGATGTGGTGATCGAGCCGCCGGTCGAGTTTCTGCAGCGCAGCGAGCGTGAGGCGCACGTGCACCTGAGAGAAGTCGAGCTGGCCGCGCGCCGTGTCGGCGTCGCGTTCGACAGTCGCACCAGCGTGCATCCGGCGCCGTATCTCGGCATCATCGAAGCGGCCGAGCAGGGTGCCTGCGACGTGATTTTCATGGCGTCGCATGGACGGCGCGGCCTCGGCAGTTTGCTGATCGGCAGCGAGACGCAGCGGGTCCTGACGCATACGAAGATCCCGGTCATCGTGTACCGCTGAGGCGCGCGCTCGCGATTCCCGTCACGGGCAAAACCGGCATAGCAAAAAAAAACGCGCCGGCGATGAGGCCGGCGCGTCCGATGCTCGCCGCACAATGCGTTGTGCTGACTTTCTCTGCACTGCCGCCATCTCTCCCAGATTCCAGCCATCAGGGCAGACCGGCGTGCTTCCGCCCTGATGGCTGCTCCTCCCTGACCGCGGCTCTCTAACGGAGCCGCTTTTTCGTCTGCCTTGCCGTTCCCGCGATCAGACTGCAGGGTACTTAAGCGACCTTCTTGTCGAAGAACTGTTCGTCTTCCGTCGAACCGTGCAGCGCGGTCGTCGATGCATCGCGCTCGACCGTTTGCGTCACGGCGTCGAAGTAGCCGGTGCCAACTTCGCGCTGGTGCTTGACCGCGGTGAAGCCCTTTTCGGCCGCAGCGAATTCAGCCTGCTGCATTTCGACGAAGGCGGTCATCTGGTTGCGGGCATAGCCGTGCGCCAGGTTGAACATCGAGTAGTTCAGCGCGTGGAAGCCGGCCAGCGTGATGAACTGGAACTTGTAGCCCATTGCGCCGAGTTCGCGCTGGAACTTGGCGATGGTGGCGTCGTCCAGGTTCTTCTTCCAGTTGAACGACGGCGAGCAGTTGTACGACAGCAGCTGGTCCGGGAATTCCTTGTGGATCGCGTCGGCGAATTTCTTCGCGAACTCAAGGTCCGGCTTGCCGGTTTCGCACCAGATCATGTCGGCGTACGGTGCGTAGGCGAGGCCACGCGAGATTGCCTGTTCCAGACCCGGCTTCGTGCGATAAAAGCCTTCCACCGTGCGTTCGCCCGTCAGGAACGGCTTGTCGTTGTCATCCACGTCCGACGTGATCAGGTCGGCGGCTTCCGCGTCCGTGCGAGCCAGCAGCACGGTCGACGTGCCGGAGACGTCGGCGGCCAGACGCGCGGCGGTCAGCTTGGCGATGTTTTCGCGGGTCGGCACGAGCACCTTGCCGCCCATGTGACCGCACTTCTTCACCGAAGCGAGCTGGTCTTCGAAGTGCACGCCTGCGGCGCCCGCTTCGATCATGGCCTTCATCAGTTCGAATGCGTTCAGCACGCCGCCGAAACCGGCTTCCGCGTCGGCCACGATCGGTGCGAAGTAGTCGATATAGCCTTCGTCGCCCGGGTTCTTGCCTTCCGACCACTGGATCTGGTCAGCGCGCGTCAGCGTGTTGTTGATGCGCTTCACGACGAGCGGCACCGAGTTCGCCGGATACAGCGACTGGTCCGGGTACATTTCACCGGCCACGTTCGCATCGCCCGCCACTTGCCAGCCCGACAGATAGATCGCCTTCAGGCCGGCCTTGACCTGTTGCATTGCCTGGTTGCCGGTCAGCGCGCCGAGCGAGTTCACGAACGGCTCGTTGTTGACGCTTTCCCACAGCTTTTCCGCGCCGCGCTTGGCAAGCGTGTGCTCCACTTGCAGCGAGCCGCGCAGACGGATCACGTCTTCGGCGGTGTACGTACGCTTCACGCCTTTCCAGCGCGGATCGGTTTCCCATTGCTGTTGGAGTTGCTTGGCTTGTTGTTCGCGCGACATGGTGTGCTCCTTGGTTGCCTGTAATGGATAAGTGACTCTTGTCTCTTCGTCGAAGCGGCTGGCCGTTTGAGGCGTTTCGTTTCGTGAAGTCTTATATAAGAGTCTAGGCAAATCGACCGTCGCGCAATAGCTGCCGAGGAGCGTTTTCCTAATATTTATTTTTGTTAAAAATCAATGGCTTGAATAACACGTTTCGCATTAAGAAACGTCTTTTCCCATCTTGCAATAGAGCCTGTTGTGCTTTGCAGCACGATTTTTTACGACGCAAAAAAATTTTCCACATTGTGAAATTTCACCGGTGCCCAAAGTGTGGACGAAAAAAAACCGGTGCCTGAGCACCGGTTCCTTTCAGACTGACGAACTGCGCGAGGCCGTTCGTGTCTTTTCAGGCCGCCCTACGCGCTAAACGAGCCGCGTAAATAGGCTTGCCTGGTGACTGCCAGGCAATCGCTGCTTAGCTGCCGCGACGCGCCGTACGCGGGCCGTCGCTGCGGCGTGCGCCGTAGCCGCCGTCACGCGAACCACCGCCGAAGCCGCCTTCACGTGAACCGCCGCCGAAGCCGCCTTCACGCGAACCGCCGCCAGCCGACTTGCCGGCCCAGCCGCCACCATTGCCGCTACCGCTGCGCGAACCGCCGCCGTTACCAGCCGGCTTGCCTGCGCCGCTGCCGCTACCGAAGCGACGGCCACCACCGTTGCCACCGCCCGGACGGCCACGGCCGCCAAAGCCAGGACGGCCACCACCCGACGGAGCCGACTTACGCGGCTCGAAGCCTGCGACGACATTGACCGGCAGCGGGGTGCGCACGAAACGCTCGATGCGCTTCAACGCGCCTTGTTCCGCGTGGTGCACGAGGCTCACTGCGATACCCGAGCGGCCAGCACGGCCGGTACGGCCGATACGGTGCACGTAGTCTTCAGCGAACTTCGGCAGATCGTAGTTGAACACGTGCGTGATCCCGGGGATGTCGATACCGCGAGCGGCGACGTCCGTTGCCACCAGCACACGCACACGGCGCTCGCGCAGAGCCTTGATCGTGCGGTTACGTGCGCCTTGCGGCAGATCGCCGTGCAGAGCCGCCGATTCGAAACCGGCATCGGCCAGACGGCCAGCCAGTTGGTCTGCGTCCATCTTGGTTGCCGTGAAGACGATAGCCTGGTCGAGGCCTTCGTCACGCAGCAGATGGTCGAGCAGACGATCTTTGTGATCGCGGTCGTCAACATAGTGGACGGTTTGCGCGATGTTGGTGCGTTGTTCGAGGCGTTGAACGATCTCGATGCGTTCCGGATCCTTCAGCAGGCGGCCGGTCAGCGAGCTGATCTTGCCGTCGAGCGTAGCCGAGAACAGCATGGTTTGACGCGAAGCCGGCGTAGCGGCAACGATCGTTTCGATGTCTTCGATGAAGCCCATGTCCAGCATGCGGTCGGCTTCGTCGAGCACGAGGATCTGCAGTTGCGACAGATCGATACGGCCGCGTTCCAGGTGGTCGATCAAACGGCCCGGCGTAGCAACCAGGATTTCCGGGTTCTTTGCCAGCAGCATCAGTTGTTGACCGTAAGCGACGCCGCCCAGAATGCTGACGGTGCGCAGACGCTTGAGGTGCTTGCCGTACGTGGCAGCAGCGGTGGTGACCTGCATCGCGAGTTCGCGGGTCGGCGTCAGAACCAGCATGGTCGGACGGGCAACCGGTTGCGGACGGCGCGTGCGGGCACCGTCAGCCGGACGCGGCTCACGCGGCTGGCTGGCTTGTGCTTTTTGCAGTTGCGAAAAACGTTCGATGGCGGGCAGCATGAACGCGGCGGTCTTGCCCGAACCGGTCGGGCTCGAGACCATCAGATCGCGGCCGGCGATGCCAGCGGGGATCGCGCGTTGCTGAACCGGAGTCGGGTTTTGATAACCAGCGGCGGTCAGGGCGGAGACGACATCCGCGGAGAGACCGAGCGACGCGAACGACGGGCCGGTCGGCGCTGCGGCTTCTGCGGCGACAGCTTCCGGAGCGGCAGCAACAGCTGCGGCTTGTGCGGGTGCGTCGGCGAAACCGAGAGCTTGATCGGCGATGGCGTTCAACGGGCTGCTGGGGGTATTGCTCGAAGTCATGAGAATCCTTGGTACACAGGGAATTAAAACGTCGGCGCCAATCGGCATACCCAAGTCGTCGGATTCAGCGAGCAAAGAAGCAGCGAGCAAATCGAAAAACGGGGGCAGCTCGCGACAATGAAGGCGAGCTTTTCGTTAGAAGCTGTATCGGATGCGACATGCCAACACGGCGTGCCGCCAGCCTGGGACATGATCGCCCGTAGGGGGCTAGGCAGGAGGGGACAGGTTCTAAACTGGATTGGAGCTAAACGCTACGAGGCGCTGCGCCGCAAAGGCCGCTAGAGGAAAGCCGGGCAAAGCAGTGAAGCGCAGGCAGCATTGTATAGGGTTTTGTTGCACTGCGCCACTGTTAGGAAGTTTCCTGGCGGAAAACTTCCATCTGGGTGCCCGAATGGGCTTAAGGAGCCGGCCCGCTGGGCCTGCTCCTAAGGACTTGCCAGCGGGGCCGCCGCGGCCTGCCGTCCCGACGGAGGATTTAGCCGCGGGGTCAGACTCAGGCAGCGGTGCCGCTCTTGAGGGCTTCGATCAGTTCGACGTATTGCTGCTTTGCCGCGTCCGGGGCGGTGCCTTTGAGCGCGGCCCACGCATCGTACTTGTATTTGCCGACGATATCGGTGAAGCCGGGTTTGTCGCCGTGGACGTCGCCGTCGATGGCCTGCTTGTAGAGGGCATAAAGGCGCAGCAGGGTAAGGTTGCCCGGACGTTCGGGCAGTTGCTTGGCATCTTCCTGGGCCTGGACGAATTGCGCGTTGATGTCTGTCATGGTGTTTTTTGCCCGGCTGGCGGGGTTGGTTCTGGCTGGGCCGATGATCATAACAACTGCATGCGGCGGCGGGGCCGAGGGCTTATTCCAAACATTCTTGCCCTCCCGGCTGGCACACCCAAAACCGCATCTGCACGCGCCGTGCCGATTACAATACGGTCCATGACTCAAACTGTGCTTCTTGCTCTCGATACCTCGACCGAATTCTGCTCGGTAGCGCTCCTGTCCGCCGTTGGCGGCGCGGCGAGCCAGACAGCGGACCAAGGCAACGCCGAACCCCGGATCTGGATGCGCCACGAGCAAACCGGCGCAGTCTCCAGCACGCGCCTTCTGCCCGCAATTCGCGAACTTTTCGACGAAGCCGGCCTGAAACTGGCGGACTGCCACGCCATCGCCTTCGGCTCCGGCCCTGGCTCATTCACGGGTCTTCGCACCGCGACGGGTGTTGCCCAAGGCCTCGCGTTCGGCCTGAACCTGCCGGTCGTGCCGGTCAGCACGCTGCTGGCCTGCGCGGAAAGCGCACGGCTGCGCGATCCGTCGGCGACCCGCGTGCTTGCCGCGCTCGACGCCCGGATGGACGAAATCTATTGGGCCGACTACGCATGGGACGCGGCCGTTGGCGAATGGCGCACGCTACAGGCGGCTTCGCTCGACGCGCCGGATCGGCTCGTGTTGCCTGACGTCGCCTTCACTCTGGCAGGCAATGCTGCTGCGGCCTTCGGCGCGCGGCTGCCCGCCGTCGCGGCTGCGCGAACCGTCGACGGCGAAGCGCTGCCGCATGCTGTACCGCTCGCGCATGCGGCGTTGCGCGCGTTTCGCGCCGGCCGCACCGTGCCCGCGGATCAGGCAGCGCCGGAATACATTCGCGACAAGGTTGCCCAGACCACGGCGGAGCGCGTCGCCGAAAAAGCCGCCAAGGCCGAACAGGCTGCCAAGGTGGCACATGAAACGGATCAAGGTGAGGGCCGGCAATGAGCGGGGTGTTGCTGGCGGACCGTTATATGTCGCCGATGACCGAAGCCGATCTGGACGAGGTCGCGGCTATCGAAAAAATCGCCTACGAATTCCCCTGGAGCCGCGGCAATTTCGGCGACTCGCTGCGCAATGGCTATTTCGGCATCTGCATGCGTCACGTAACCGGCTCGCTGATCGGCTATTGCGTGCTGATGCCGGTGGTCGATGAAATGCATCTGCTCAATTTGTGCGTGACGCCTGCCGCGCAAGGTGCTGGTGCCGGGCTTGCGCTGCTGCGCGAAGCGGTGCGCATTACGCGCGCTGAAAAACTCGAGGGTCTGCTGCTCGAAGTGCGGCCCTCGAATCATCGGGCGATCCGGCTTTACGAGCGTTTTGGCTTTGCGTCGATTGGCCGGCGCAAAAACTATTATCCGGCGCGGCATCGCAGCCGGGAGGACGCCATCGTGATGCGTTTCTCGTTTGCCACGGAGGGCGCAGATGGCGCTGCATGAATCGGTACTGGAAGAGTTCGGACTCGCGCCGCTGTGGGTGCGTCGCGGGATGTCGGCGGCGCAGGAATCCTCAGTCGAAGCCAGTGCCGAGCAGGGCGGTGCTGGGTTGGCGGATCAGGTAGCGCGTCGCGAAGATCCGCGGATGGCGGGGAGTGAACCATCGTCTTCCACGCTCGCTCAGGATGGCCGGGACGCTGCGCGGCCCGCGATGCGAACCGGCGAAGCTGGACAAGCCGATTCTGCACAACTGCAGGGTGAGCGCCGTGCGCCGGTTCGCGCGGATCAAGCGCCGCGACCTGCCGAAACGCGCGATCGATTCGATCGTCAGTCTCCGGCACGTGCAAGTGATTCGTCACGGTCCATGGAGGAGCGGGAGCAAGGCGAGCGACTTGCTCCGCCGGCGCAGGAGCAGCAGAGACGCATGCAGGAGCCGGTCGAAGCGCGGCAGCCATCGCAGCAGCCTCGCACACCCGAGCCGCCGTCGTTCGACGCACCGCCCGACGACGATTTCGCATGGTTCGACGATCAGCCGGCCCACGCTCACGCTCCCGTTGAAGCGCGCCGCGAGGCGCCCGAGCCCTCGTCGATCCAGACGCTCGACTGGGATGCATTGAGCCAGCAGGTCGCCGCGTGTGAACGCTGCCGCCTGTGCGAGAAACGCACGAACACGGTATTCGGCGTCGGCGATCGCAACGCCGACTGGATGCTGATCGGCGAAGCCCCGGGTGAGAACGAAGATCGCCTGGGCGAGCCGTTCGTCGGCCAGGCGGGCAAGCTGCTCGACAATATGCTGCGTTCGCTGACGCTCGCGCGCGACAGCAACGTCTATATCGCCAACGTAATCAAGTGCCGCCCGCCGGGTAACCGCAATCCCGAACCGGACGAAGTCGCGCGTTGCGAGCCTTATCTGCAACGCCAGGTCGCGCTGGTCAAGCCGAAAGTGATCGTCGCGCTCGGCCGCTTCGCCGCGCAAAGTCTGCTCAGGACCGAAGCGAGCATTTCGTCGCTGCGCGGCCGCGTGCACGAATATGAAGGCGTGCCGGTCATCGTCACCTATCACCCGGCGTACCTGCTGCGTAGCCTGCCCGACAAGGCGAAGGCCTGGGCGGACCTGTGCCTCGCGCGCGACACGTGGCTCGCGGCGGGCGGCGTGCCGTCCAACGCGGCAAAGTGACGGACGTGAACGGGCCGGCGGCGCGCTTCGCCGCCGCGCCCGGCACATCCGCAGCGGTCCTCGGGAAGCTCCTCGATACATTGCGCGAACCGGCCGTGCGCGATCTTGCATGGTTGCTGCTGAGCGCCGATTTGTTGCGCGCGCAACCGCCGGTGGGCGCGCTCGCAAGTCCTTTCGACACGCAGCAGGAAGCTGATGCAACCGTCGACTGGCTATGCGCGCTGGACGCCGACCCGGCCGACCTGCACCGCGATCTCGCCGCGACGCGTATCACGCGTCTTGGCCGCTACGCCGAGCGGTTGCTCGGATGGTTCCTGCAACACGGGCCGGCGGCGCGGCTGGTCGCGGCCGGCGTGCCGTTACGGCGCTCGGGCGTCACGCTCGGTGAATGCGATTTTCTAGTGCAGACGCAGCAGGGCGCGCGGCTGCATTGGGAACTGGCGGTGAAGTGCTATCTGCATGCGGGCGAAAGCCGCACGCAGTTAACCACGCAGTCGGCGGCGCGCCTGGCCGATTACGTCGGCCCGAATCTGAAAGACCGCTTCGATCTGAAGCTCGCGCATGTGCTGAATCATCAACTGCCGTTGAGCGCGCGCGAAGAGTTCGCCTCCGTGGGCCACGCAGGGCCGTGGACGCCGCAGATGTTCATCAAAGGCTGGCTGTTTTATCGTGCCGGCGAGACACCGGCCGATCCTGTCGAACTCGATCCGTCGCACGGACGTGGCTGGTGGGTGACCCGCAGCGAATGGACAGACTTTGCCGAGGCGCATGCGCAAATGTGGCGTGTTTTGCCACGGTTGGAATGGCTCGCGCCGCGGCGGCATAGAGAGGGTGAAGCGGAGACCGCAGGGTTTGCTTTCGTCGATCAGCAGAAGCTTGCCGAACAAACATCACATCAGCATGGACCAACGATGGTCGCGGCGTTCGCCAGTGACGGCGTGAGTACTGTTGCAGAACTTTCGCGCGGCTTCATCGTACCGGACGATTGGCCAGAGCAAGCGCAGATTTTCGCGCGGAAGTAGCATAGCCATGCGCGCCCCTGTCTCAGCCCCTCACCACCACCGATAAAAATGATGCACCGGCCCGACGCCGCCACCGACGTCCAGCCGGTCGCTCGCCTGCAACGCACCGGTCAGATACAGCTTGGCATCGGCGACCGCGCTCGCCAGATCGGCGCGCTGCGGAATCAGTGCCGCAATCGCCGACGACAGCGTGCAGCCCGTCCCGTGCGTATTCTTCACCGGCACGCGCGGGCCGCCCAAACGCAGCGTGCCGCTTTCCTGTATGAGCCAGTCGGGACTGTCCGCCGCGCTCAAATGACCGCCCTTCATCAGCACCGCCCGCGCGCCGAGCGCACGCAACGCTTCACCCTGTTCGACCATCCCGGCTTCGTCAGTGGCAGCTTGCACGCCCAACAAAGCCGCGGCTTCCGGCAGATTCGGTGTCAGCAGATCGGCCAGTGGCAGCAACTCGTCGCGCACCGCTGCAACCGCATCCGGCAGCAGCAGCGCGTGATTGCTCTTCGAAATCATCACCGTGTCGAGCACGACGTGCTTCGGCTTGTGCCGCCGCAGCGCCTCGGCGACCGCGCGCGCGATGCCCGCATTCGCCAGCATGCCGATCTTCACGGCGTCAATTCGGATGTCGTCGAACACCGCATCGAGTTGCGCGGTGATGAAGGCGGGCTCCGGCGCATGAATTGCCGTGACGCCACGCGTGTTCTGCGCGGTGAGCGCGGTGATCACGCTCGCGCCGTAGGCGCCGAGCGCCGAGAAAGCCTTCAGATCGGCCTGAATGCCGGCGCCGCCGCCCGAGTCGGAACCGGCGATCGTCAGCACATTGGGAATGGGTTGAGTCATGGCAAAGCGAGGAAAGGGGGAAGGCGCGGGCACTACTAAGCGCAGTGCCCGCCGCGGGTCAGTGCTTGACTTCGCCGATCAGCGCGACCGAGTCGAACGCGCGCTGATTCGCCTGGTGGCGGCGCATCACGAACCACATCATCACGCAGACGAAGGTGCCGAATAGCACGATCACCGCTGTGACCGGCACGTCGAGCCACACTAGCACGGCATACAGGCACAGCATTACGAGCACCGAGAGGTTTTCGTTGAAGTTCTGCACGGCGATCGAGTGTCCCGCCGACAGCAGCACGTGGCCGCGATGCTGGAGTAGCGCATTCATCGGTACCACGAAAAAGCCTGACAGGCCGCCGACGATCATCAGGAAGATATACGCGACGATCAGATAGCCCGGCACATGCACGCGACCGAAATACAGGCCCCAATGCGAGGGGAACAGATCGCGTGTGTAGAAGGCCATCAGCATGACGGCGATACCCATCATGATGCCGACCGGAAGCACCGTCAGCGACTTCTTCAGCGGCACGCGCGAGGCGGCGTAAATCGCGCCGACTGCCACGCCGACCGCAACCACCGCCTGCAGAATGGCGGCTTCCGAAAGCGACATGTTCAGCGACACCTCGGCCCACTTCAGCACGATGAATTGCAGCGTCGCCCCGGCGCCCCAAAAAAGCGTGGTGACGGCGAGCGAGATCTGACCGAGCTTGTCACGCCACAACACGAGAAAGCAGTCGGCGAAATCGGTGACCAGCTTGATCGGGCCGCGTTCCTGTTTCGGATAGCGCGCGCCGGTGTCGGGAATGCGCAGATTGAAGAGCGCCGCGATCACGTAGATGGCCATGATCACCAGCATCGCCGCTTCAGCGGGCGTGTTGACCGTTGGGATGTGATGCCTGAGGATCGGCGCGGCAATGTGCGGGCTGATGAGCGCGCCGCCGAGCACGGTGCCGAGAATGATCGAGCCGACCGTGGTGCCTTCGATCCAGCCGTTCGCCGCGACCAGCCGGTCAGGCGGCAGCAGTTCGGTCAGAATGCCGTATTTGGCGGGCGAGTAGGCTGCCGCGCCAAAGCCGACGATGCCATAGGCGAGCAACGGATGCGCGCCCACCAGCATCGTGATGCAACCGACCACTTTGATGGTGTTGGTGACGAACATCACCTGTCCCTTTGGACGGGAGTCGGCGAAGGCCCCCACGAAGGCGGCCAGAACGACGTACGACAGCACAAAGAACAACTTGAGCAGCGGCGTCATCCAGTTCGGGGCGTGAAGATCTTTCAGCAGTGCGATAGCAGCGATCAGAAGCGCATTGTCGGCCAGCGACGAAAAAAACTGCGCGGCCATGATGGTGTAAAAACCTTTTTTCATCTGATGCGATGCTGTCCTCGCTGCGGTCTGTCCGCCCCGGCCGTGTGCAAAGCGTCCAGGCTTATACCGTTCGAAATGGGTTGTGCGCACGGCTTTATATCATGAAAATAGCTGGATTCGGACTAGCAGAATCCTTGATCGCACCGCCCAGCGGGCTGCCGAGCACTGAAAACGCCCTGTAAGCTCCTGATTCGCAAGCGTCTTTACGAAAATTACCCATGCCGCGCCCCCTCTCAGCCACGATCCACACTGCCGCACTCGCCAATAATCTCGCCGTCGCCCGGCGCTACGCGCCAAAATCCAAGATCTGGGCCGTGGTCAAGGCAAACGCCTATGGGCACGGGCTCGCGCGTGCTTTTCCCGGCTTGCGCGCAACCGACGGCTTTGGTCTTCTCGACCTTGAAGAAGCGGTGAAGTTGCGTGAATTGGGCTGGGCGGGCCCGATTCTGCTGCTCGAAGGCTTCTTTCGTCCGACCGATATCGACGTGATCGACCGCTACAGCCTGACTACGGCGCTGCACTCGGACGAACAACTGCGCATGCTCGAAATGGCGCGCCTGTCCAAGCCGGTCAATATCCAGCTGAAGATGAACACCGGCATGAACCGCCTCGGTTATACGGTGGAAAAATTCCGCGCCGCGTGGGAGCGCGCGCGGGCCTGCCAGGGCGTCGGCCAGATTACGTTGATGACTCATTTCTCGGATGCCGACGGCGAACGCGGCGTCGCCCATCAGCTGGAAGCGTTCGAGCGCGGTGCGCAGGGGATCGCCGGCGCGCGCAGCCTGTCGAATTCGGCGGCGACGCTGTGGCATCCCGAAGCCCACTTCGATTGGGTCCGCCCGGGCATCATCATGTACGGCGCGTCGCCCTCCGGCGTAACGGCCGCTATTGCCGGCACCGGCCTGCAACCGGCCATGACGCTCGCCTCCGAGTTGATCGCCGTGCAGACGCTCGCCGAAGGTCATACGGTCGGTTATGGTTCGGCGTTCAAGGCGCGCGGGGCGATGCGCATCGGTGTGGTGGCCTGCGGTTACGCGGACGGTTATCCGCGGGTCGCGCCGGAAGGCACACCAGTGATCGTCGACGGTGTGCGCACGCGGATCGTCGGACGGGTGTCGATGGACATGCTGACCGTCGATCTGACGCCGATCCCGACCGCCAATGTCGGCTCACGCGTCGAGCTGTGGGGCACGTCCCTGCCGATCGACGACGTCGCGCAGGCGTGCGGCACGATCGGCTACGAGCTGATGTGCGCGGTGGCGCCGCGCGTGCCGGTGCGCGCGGAGTAAGGCGCGGCACTGGCAGGCCGCGTGCAGGCGGTCTCAACGACGGTGCAAAGTCAATCCCAAAGACGGTCGCAGTGAGGTCCCCGGTGAGCTGGAGCGGCTCAATGAGGACCCCGGCGACCGCATCAATCCAAAGAACAGCAACACAGGCAAGGGCGCGTGGCTAAACAGAAGACGTTGTACATCTGCAGTGAATGTGGCGGTCAGTCGCCGAAGTGGGCCGGGCAGTGCCCCTCATGCAATGCGTGGAACACGCTGGTGGAATCGGTTGCGGAGGCGCCGTCCACGCATCGCTTCCAGTCGCTCGCGAAGAGTGCGCCGGTGCGGCGTCTCGCCGATATCGAAGCGTCCGACGTGCCGCGCTTTTCGACCGGCGTCAGCGAGTTCGACCGTGTGCTGGGCGGTGGTTTGGTGCCGGGCGGCGTGGTGCTGATCGGCGGCGATCCGGGTATCGGCAAATCGACGCTGCTGCTGCAGTCGCTCGCGGAAATTGCCGCGGACAAACGCGCGCTTTATATCAGCGGCGAAGAATCGGCCGCGCAGATTGCGTTGCGTGCGCAACGACTTTCGTTGCTGGAGCCCGGCTCGAAGGCGAGCGAATTGCAGCTGCTGGCGGAAATCCAGCTCGAGAAAATTCAGGCGACCATCGCCGAGCAGCGGCCGGACGTCGCCGTGATCGACTCGATTCAAACCGTTTACTCCGACGCGCTGACCTCGGCGCCTGGCTCGGTCGCGCAGGTGCGCGAGTGCGCGGCGCAATTGACGCGCATCGCCAAACAGTCGGGCACCACGATCATCATGGTCGGCCACGTGACCAAGGAAGGCGCGCTCGCCGGGCCGCGCGTGCTCGAGCACATCGTCGATACGGTGCTGTACTTTGAGGGCGACACGCATTCGTCGTATCGCCTCGTGCGGGCGATCAAGAACCGCTTCGGCGCGGTCAACGAACTCGGTGTGTTCGCGATGACCGAGCGGGGCTTGCGCGGTGTCGCCAATCCGTCGGCGTTGTTTTTGTCGCAGCACGAGCAATCCGTGCCGGGATCGTGCGTGCTGGTGACGCAGGAAGGCACGCGGCCGCTGCTGGTCGAAGTGCAGGCGCTGGTGGATGCGGCCAACGCGCCGAATCCGCGGCGCCTTGCCGTGGGGTTGGAACAGAATCGTCTGGCGATGCTGCTGGCGGTGCTGCACCGGCATGCCGGCATTGCCTGTTTCGACCAGGACGTGTTCCTGAACGCGGTGGGCGGCGTGAAGATCACCGAACCCGCCGCCGACCTCGCCGTGCTGCTCGCGATTCATTCTTCGATGCGCAACAAGCCACTGCCCAAGGGGCTCGTCGTATTCGGCGAAGTGGGCCTCGCCGGCGAAATCCGGCCGTCGCCGCGTGGTCAGGATCGTCTTAAGGAAGCCGCCAAACTGGGCTTTTCGGTGGCGGTCATTCCAAAGGCCAACGCACCGAAACAGCCGATTGAAGGCTTACAAGTTGTTGCGGTGGAGCGGATCGAACAGGCCATCGATCGGGTCCGCATGCTTGACTAGACGGGGTTCCGGCGCCTGCGGGCGCCTGTCCGCCCGTAATGGCCAGTAAATATCTCCATATTGGCTGTAACCTACCCGACATTCCTTTTTCCTAAGCTGGCAGGGTATTGCATCCCTTCTGATGCCCGAAAAAGGATCGCGCCTTGAAACAGTCATACGAAACCGCGGCCGAGCGGCCCATGCAGGTGCGCGGCTGCCGCGTCTCCGAGCCGATTCGCCAGCCTTGGGGTGGTGCCTGCCGGATTGTCGAGTGGATCGACACGACCGGGCAAATTTCGCGCCGGGTGGTGGCCGAAGATGTAACCGCTGCCGAAGTCCGCGCGACGATCAACCGTCACGTGGAAGGCCGCAAGCATGTCCTGTACGACGACGAAAAAACGCCGCGCCAGGTTTTGCCGCGGCAGACGGCAGTGCGGCGCTGAGGTTTTGCACGGCGGGGTAGTGCTTAACTGTTCTGGCCTTCGGTCATCGACGCATACGCCTCGCGATTGAACAGCGGATGCTGCGCGGCTTCCGCCGGTGTCAGCACCGGCGAGACGCAGCAATCCAGCGATTCCAGCAGCAATACCCATTCTTCCAGCGGCCGCTTGCCGATCAGGTCGGCCAATTCCTGCGTCAGCGCTGCGGCGTCCGGGCCGCCGATCGCTTGGCCGAGGCTCCAATGCCGCGTCGCCCATTCGGGCCGGTCCAGCGCCATGCACAGCGTTTCCCAGAACTTCAGTTCGAGCGCGCCGACGGCGAGCCAGCGATTGTCGAGCGTTCGATACAGGTTGTAGCAGGGCACGCCGCCGTTCAGCAGACTGGCGCCGGCTGCGGGCGCGGCGCCCTCATTGGCGAGCGCCACTTGCGCGACGACGTTGTGCGCATAGGTGGCGTGCGTCATCGATACGTCGACGAAGCGGCCCTCGCCGCCACGCGACACGTGCCATAGCGCGGCGAGAATCTGCGTCACCGCGCTCAACGCGCCGCCGAGCAGATCGGCAATCTGGAAATTCGGCAGAATCGGCGTGCCGTCGCGGCTCGCCAACTGATCGAGCACGCCCGCGTAGCCGATGTAGTTCAGATCGTGGCCGGCATGGTCGACAAACGGACCACTGGCGCCGTAACCGCTGATCGCGCAGTACACCAGCCTCGGATTGAGCGCGCGCAGGGTTTCGTAGCCGACGCCGAGGCGCTCCATCACGCCGGGACGGAAACTTTCGATCAACACGTCTGATTCGGCCGCCAGCGCGCGCAATACATTGCGTCCCGCATCCGATTTGAGGTCGAGGCGCGTTTCGCGCTTGCCGCGATTCACCAGCCGGTAAAACGCGCCGGGGCGGCCTGCCACGCGGTCGCCGGACGACTGCATCATCGTGCGGGTGGGGTCGCCCGCGCCGGGCGCTTCGATCTTGAGCACTTCTGCGCCGAGTTCCGCAAGCCGCAAGGCGGCGACCGGACCCGGCAGCAGGCGCGTCAGGTCCAGCACGCGCAGGCCTTGCAGCGGGGCAGGCGCCGCTGTGGACGACGACGCAACCGATGGCGCGGCTGAAGCAGCAGGCGACTCAGACGAGGACGCAGACGAGCTCACGGGTGACAAGGGCTACCTCCGATCGATGCCGGCGCGGACCGCGAACAGCCTGCCGCTAGCCGATTTGTTCGAGTTCCTCGTGAGTCTCGAGCCATTCGGCTTCGAGCGTTTCGAGGCGCGCGTTCACATCTGCCTGACGGCGGATCGCCTCCGTCAGTTTGCTCTTCTGCTCGGGCTCGTAACTGGCCGGATCGACGACGAATGCATCGAGCTTCGCCTTTTCCGCGTTGAGCGTGTCCATTTCCTTTTCGATCTTGGTGATGCGGCTTTGTAGCGGTTTTTTCAGGTGTGCGAGCTTCTGACGCGTTTCCGCTTCGAGACGGCGTTGCTCCTTGCGATTGACGCCGCCGTCTGCGCTGTCAGCGGCGCTCGACGCCGTGCCCGCCTTGAGCGCCGCGCGCTGGTCGGCGGCATGTTGCAGCAGCCAGTCGCGGTAGTCGTCGAGATCGCCGTCGAATTCCTGCAGGCGATGCTTGGCCACCAGCATGAACACGTCGGTGGTGGCCCGCAGCAGATGCCGGTCGTGCGACACCAGAATCAGCGTGCCCTCGAATTGCGCAAGCGCCATGGTCAGCGCGTGACGCGTTTCGAGATCCAGGTGGTTGGTCGGCTCGTCGAGCAGCAGCAGATTCGGCTTTTGCCAGATGATCAGCGCGAGCGCCAAACGGGCTTTTTCGCCGCCCGAGAAGGGCGCGATTTTCGCGGTGGCCATCTCGCCGGAAAAGTTGAAACTGCCGAGGAAGTCGCGCAATTCCTGTTCGCGCGTATCCGGTGCAAGACGCGCCAGATGCTGCAGCGGCGTGTCGTCCGGACGCAGCGTTTCGAGCTGGTGCTGCGCGAAGTAGCCGATGCGCAGGCCTTTGCCTTCGCGCACATGGCCGCCGAGCGCTTCGAGCGTGCCGGCGAGCGTCTTGATCAGCGTCGATTTGCCCTGGCCGTTTGCGCCGAGCAGGCCGATGCGCTGACCGTTCTGGATCGACAGCATCACATGGTCGACGATGGGGATTTCGCCGTCTTCACCGCGATAGCCGCAGCGCACGTCTTCCATCACCATCATCGGATTCGGTGCGGAATCGGGCGTGCGGAATTCGAACGTGAATGGCGAGGACGCATGCGCCGGCGCGATCATCTCCATCTTTTCGAGCGCCTTCACGCGGCTTTGCGCCTGCCGTGCCTTGGTGGCCTGCGCCTTGAAACGATTGATGTAGCTCTGCAGATGTTCGACCGTGCGCTGCTGCTTCTCATACGCGCTTTGCTGCAAGGCGATCTGTTGCGCGCGCAGGATTTCGAACTGCGAGTAGTTACCGCCGTAACGCTTGATCTGCCGATGCTCCAGATGCAACGTGACGTTGCAGACCGAATCGAGAAATTCGCGGTCGTGCGAGATCACGATCAGCGTGCCCGGATAACGGTGCAGCCAGTCTTCGAGCCAGACGATCGCGTCGAGGTCCAGGTGATTGGTCGGTTCGTCGAGCAGCAACAGGTCGGAGCGGCACATCAGCGCCTGCGCCAGATTCAGCCGCATGCGCCAGCCGCCCGAAAAGCTGCTGACCGGCTCGCGCGTCTGTTCGAGCGTGAAGCCGAGACCGAGCAGCAAGGCCTCGGCGCGGGCGGGCGCGGTGTAGCCGTCGGCGTCGGCGAACGCGGCGTGCGCTTCGCCTTCCGCGGCGCCGTCATGCGCGGCCGAGGCTTCGGCGATGCAGGCTTCGATCGCGCGCAACGCGGCGTCGCCGTCGAGCGTGTAGGCGAGGGCGGTTTTGTCCGCGGCGGGCGTTTCCTGCGCCACGTGGGCGATCTGCCAGTTCGGCGGGATCGAGAAATCGCCGCCGTCGGCGTGCAGTTCGCCGAGCAGAACGGCAAACAGCGTCGACTTGCCCGCGCCGTTCGCCCCCACCAGACCGGCCTTCTCGCCGGGATTGAGGGTGAACGTGGTGTTTTCAAAGAGCGGCTTGGTGCCGCGCGCGAGGCTGAACTGGTTAAAGCGGATCACGAAGAGGCCGACTGAAGAAAAACGCTATTTTAGACTGCTGGGGCTGACACCGGGCGCCCGGCCAGGATTGGCCATTCGGCCGACTGTACCGGCGCGGCTTTTGGCATAGACTGACGGCTTTCACGGGGAGAGCATATGACATCGATTTATTCGTTTTCTGCACGCACGCTCGGCGGCGAGGAAGTGAGCCTCGAGCGCTATCAGGGCAAGGTCTTACTGATCGTCAATACGGCAAGCGAATGCGGGTTCACGCCACAGTACGCGGGTCTGCAAAAGGTTTATGACACTTACGCGGCGCGCGGACTCGCGGTGCTCGGTTTTCCGTGCAACCAGTTCGGCAAGCAGGAACCGGGTGACGCCACGCAGATCGGCAGTTTCTGCGAAAAGAATTACGGCGTGACCTTTCCGATGTTCGACAAGATCGATGTGAACGGCGCCAACGCGCATCCGTTGTTCCGCTACCTGACGGGCGAAGCGCCGGGCTTGCTGGGGCTCGAAGCGATCAAATGGAATTTCACCAAGTTCCTGATCGGCCGCGACGGCAACGTGGTGAAGCGCTATGCGCCGCTGACCAAGCCCGAGGCGATTGTCGAGGACATCGAAAAGCAGTTGTAACGCACGGCGCGGTGGCAGGGACGCTACAGGATCGGCGAGAACAACCGCGCCACGTGCATCAACACGCGCCGCAGCGCGCTCGCGTTGCGGTACTCGGTGCGGTCGATTTCGAGCGACTCCGCGAAGTCTTTGAGCAGCATTGCTTCGACATCTTTGGCGAAGCCGCGGTCCACGGTCAGCACCATGATCTCGAAGTTCAAGCGGAACGAGCGGTTGTCGAGATTGGCGCTGCCGATGGCCGCCGCCGCGCTGTCGATCAGCACGACCTTCTGATGCAGGAAGCCCGGCTGGTAGCGGAAGATGCGGATGCCCGCGCGCAGCGAGTCGTACGCATACAGTTTCGAGGCGGCGAACACCACGCGGTGATCGCGCCGGCACGGAATCAGAATGCGCACATCCACGCCGCGTAGCACGGCCAGGCGCAACGCGGAGAATACGGCTTCGTCGGGGATGAGGTAGGGCGTGGTGATCCAGATCCGCTCGCGTGCCGCGTTGATCGCTTCGACGAAGAAGAGCGAGCAGGTCTCCTGTTTGTCGGCCGGACCGCTCGGCACGACGAGGCAGTGCATGCCTTCGTCGTCCGGCTGGAAAGCCGGCATCGCGAACTCGGGCAACTGCTGGGTCGCCCAGTGCCAGTCCTCGGTGAACACGAACTGGATGCTGGCGACAGCCGGGCCGCGCACTTCGATATGCGTATCGCGCCATGGCGACAGGGGCGGCTTGCTGCCGAGATATTCGACCCCGACGTTATGTCCGCCGACAAACGCCCGCTCACCGTCCACCGAGACGATCTTGCGGTGATTGCGGAAGTTCAGCTGCAAGCGGTTCACGAAGCGGCGATTGGTGGCGAACGGGTGCGTCTCCACGCCGGCCGCGCGCAGCGCCGCCACGTAGCGGTGGGGCAGATCGAAACTGCCGATGCTGTCGTACAGGAAATAGACGCGCACGCCTTGCTGCGCTTTCGCGATCAAAGCGTCTTTAAGCATCTCGCCGAGCGCGTCGTCACGCACGATAAAGAACTGCACGATCACGTAATTGCGTGCGCCTTCGATCGCCTCGAAGATCGCCTCGAAAGTGGCGGCGCCGTTGACCAGCGTGCGCACGGAATTTCCCGGCAGGAACGGCATGCCGCCGAGGCGCGTGAGCGAATGCACGAGTCTTGCGCCAAGTTCCTGGGTAGGCAGCCCGGCCGACGAGGCCAGCGTGTCCCATGCCTGAGGATGGGCGCGCGTGCGCAGCAATTCGTTTTCGATGCGGCGAGCGTCCGCGTAACCCTGGAATTTGCTGCGGCCGAGGAACAGATACGGGACCAGCGTGAGATACGGCATGGCGACCAATGAGACGGCCCATGCGACCGCGCCTTGCGATGTGCGGGTGTTCAGAATCGCGTGGCACGCCGCCACCACGCCGAGAATATGGGCGAGGGCGACCAGCGTGCCGATGTGAAGCAGGTCGAATTCCATAGGCGGACGAAGGGTTGGCAGGGCGCCGCCGCTGCTGCCTGACGGCGCAGCGTGCAGCTGACCGCGCCCATCTTACCGAACGTGCGTGCGTTGGGGTGGTGTGATGGTTCAGCTTCTTCGGGGATTCCGCGAATGCGGGGTGTGCGGGCGGGGGAGAGACGGGTGGTGCCGGCGTGTGCGGGCGGCGCTGGCGTGGGCTGGTTATGAGCTGCGACACGCGCGGCAGGCAATGAACGTCTGCCGCGCGTGTCGTGCGATAAAGCGGTCCGGTAGTCCGGCAACCAGCGATCCAGCAACCGGCGGTTCAGCGATAAACGTTATACCGGCAGATCCGCGGCCTGAATCAGGAACACGTTGTCGTCACCGGCACTCGTCGACAGCCAGACCAGATCGAGGCCGCCGAAGGCCGCTTCGACGTTCGCGCGCTCGTTGCCGATCTCGACCACCAGCACGCCGTCTTCGGTCAGCCAGTTGCGCGCTTCGGCGATGATCCGGCGCACGATATCCATGCCGTCCGCGCCGCCTGCCAAAGCCATATCCGGCTCGTGCTTGTACTCCGCGGGCAGTTCCTGCATGGAAGTGGCGTTCACATACGGCGGATTGCTGATGATCACGTCGTAGCGGCGCTCGGCGAGCGGCGCGTACAGGTCGCCTTCGAAGAGGGCGATGCGGTCGTCCAGATGGTAGTCCGCGACGTTGCGCGTGGCCACTTCGAGAGCGGGCGCCGAGAGATCGACGGCGTCGATATCCGCATTCGGGAAGGCGTGCGCCGCGAGGATCGCGAGGCAGCCGGAGCCGGTGCACAGTTCGAGCACGGCGCCGACCTGTTCAGGATCTTCGACATACGGCTGCAGACCGTCCTGCAGCAACTCGCCGATGAACGAGCGCGGCACGATCACGCGTTCGTCCACGTGGAAGCGAAAGCCGTGCATCCATGCTTCCTGCGTGATGTACGCCGCCGGCACGCGTTGGCCCGCGCGGCGCTCGATCACGTTCAGCACGGCGTCGACCTCGGCCGGGGAGAGACGCGCGTCGAGGAACGGCTCCAGCAGATCGAGCGGCAGATGCAGGGTGTGCAGGATCAGATAAGCGGCTTCGTCGTAGGCGTTGGCCGAACCGTGGCCGAACGACAACTCGGCCTGGTTGAAGCGCGACACCGCGAAACGCAGCAGGTCGCGGACAGTGGAAAACGGGAGCGTCATCGCAGAAATTCCTTGGTCAGGCGATCAGTTGTTCGAGCACGCGGCGATACACGTTCTTCAGCGGCTCGATGTGTGCGACTTCGATATGTTCGTCGATCTTGTGGATACTGGCGTTCAGCGGGCCGAATTCGATCACCTGCTCGCAGATGCGGGCGATGAAGCGGCCATCCGAGGTGCCGCCGGTGGTCGACAGTTCGGTCGTGACGCCGGTTTCGTCCTTGATGGCCTTAGCCAGGGCGTTCGACAGGTCGCCGCGCGGTGTGAGGAACGGCAGGCCGCTCACGGTCCATTGCAGGTCGTATTCGAGGTTGTGCTTGTCGAGGATCGCATGGACGCGAGCCTGCAAGCCTTCCACCGTGCTCGCCGTCGAGAAGCGGAAATTGAACATCACGTCCGCATGGCCCGGAATCACGTTGGTCGCGCCAGTGCCGCTATGGATGTTCGACACCTGCCAGGTGGTGGGCGGGAAGTACTCGTTGCCGTCGTCCCAACGTTCGGCGACCAGCTCGGCCAACGCGGGCGCGAGCAGATGCACCGGATTTTTCGCCAGATGCGGATAGGCGATATGGCCTTGCACGCCCTTGACGATGAGCTTGCCCGACATGGAACCACGCCGGCCATTTTTCACCATGTCGCCGAACTGCGCGCTCGAGGTCGGTTCGCCGACGATGCAGTAGTCCATGCGCTCGCCGCGTGCCTGCAGCGCCTCGACGACCTTGACGGTGCCGTCGGTGGCGGGGCCTTCTTCGTCGCTCGTGATCAGGAATGCGATCGAGCCGCGATGCGCCGGGTGCGCCGCGACGAACTCCTCGCTTGCCACCACGAAGCCGGCGATCGACGATTTCATGTCCGCCGCGCCGCGGCCGTAGAGCTTACCGTCACGATGGGTCGGCTCGAACGGCGCCGAGTGCCATTGTTCGAGCGGGCCGGTCGGCACGACGTCCGTGTGGCCGGCGAACGCGAGCAGCTTGCCACGCGTGCCGTCGACGCCGCGTTTGACGGCCCACAGGTTGGTCACGCCGTTCGATTCGATCGTCTCGTGCTCGAAGCCGAGCGCGGACAGGCGTTCGATCAGGAGACGCTGGCAATGCTGGTCGTCGGGCGTGACAGACGCGCGCGCGATCAGTTGTTCGGTAAGGGCGAGGGTGCCGGACATGGATTCAGTACAAGCCACTTTGAAATGAAAAAATGCCGGCTGGCGGTTGGACACCGCAGCCGGCAACAGCTTTTAAGCAACGCGGCGAGGCCGCGTTTTACTACCCGTTGCGCTCGAGCGAGGCGCTGAGCCTGGCGTTCAGTCCCGCGCGTCGAGTCACGCAAGCGGGACTGCGCGCTAACAATCGGCGTCAGGCAAACAGCGCCGTGTATTCGTCCGCGGAAAAGCCGAGCGACTTGACCTTTCCGTTGACCACCAGCACCGGCCGCTTGATCACCGACGGCTTGTGAATCATCAACGCGATCGCGCCCGATTGCGTTTCCGCCGCCGCCTTCATGTCGTCAGACAGGCCACGCCAGGTCGTGCCGCGACGGTTCAGCAATGCGTCGAGCTTCACGTCCTTCAGCCAGTCCTGAACCAGCGGCTCGGTTACGCCGTGTTTCTTGAAGTCGTGGAACTCGAACTCGACGTTATGTTCTTCCAGCCACACACGGGCTTTCTTCACGGTGTCGCAGTTCGGGATGCCGTAGACGACGGTCTTGGTGCCGCGTGCCATCAGTCGCCTCGCAGCAGCTCGTTCAGGCCGACCTTCGCGCGCGTCTTGGCGTCGACCTTCTTGACGATCACGGCGCAGTAGAGGCTATGCGAGCCGTCCTTCGACGGCAGGTTGCCCGCCACCACCACCGAGCCCGCCGGAATGCGGCCGTACGTCACTTCACCGGTTTCGCGGTCGTAAATCTTGGTGCTTTGGCCGAGGTACACGCCCATCGAAATCACCGAGTTTTCTTCGACGATCACGCCTTCCACCACTTCCGAACGCGCGCCGATGAAGCAGTTGTCTTCGATGATGACCGGGTTGGCCTGCAGCGGCTCCAGCACGCCGCCGATGCCGACGCCACCCGACAGGTGGACGTTCTTGCCGATCTGCGCGCACGAACCAACAGTTGCCCACGTGTCGACCATCGTGCCTTCATCGACATAGGCGCCGATGTTGGTGTACGACGGCATCAGCACGACGTTCTTCGCGATGAACGAGCCGCGGCGCGCGATGGCGGGCGGCACCACGCGGAAGCCGCCGGCGGCGAAGTCTTCAGCGGTGTAGTTGGCGAACTTCGACGGCACCTTGT
This sequence comes from Paraburkholderia nemoris, assembly GCF_905221015.1. Taxonomy (NCBI): domain Bacteria; kingdom Pseudomonadati; phylum Pseudomonadota; class Betaproteobacteria; order Burkholderiales; family Burkholderiaceae; genus Paraburkholderia; species Paraburkholderia nemoris. Next base: position 59,651 of record NZ_CAJNBO010000018.1, read on the forward strand.
CGTAGAACTGCGAGTAACCGCCAGCCGGCTGCACCACGTTGTCTTCCAGGCGGAACGACAGCAGCACGGCTTTCTTCAGCCATTGATTGACGACCCAGTCGCCGTCCTTCTTTTCGGCCACGCGCAGCGCGCCCTTGTCCAGTTGCTCGATGGCGTGGGCGACGGCTTCGCGCACCTCGGCCGGGGCGGCCTTCGGCGACAGGTCGGCGCGGTTTTCCCAGGCGGTATCAATGATCTGCTGAAGTTGTTGCGACATATGCGTGCTTTTCTGAAGAGTTGAAGTCTGAAGAAGGGAGTGCGGTGCGCGGGGTTGCCGAATATGAAAATTCGCGAAAAACTCAACCCGCGAGCGCGCGGCAAAAATCGACGATCCGTTGTGCGCCCTGCGTGCATTCGTCGACATCGGCGACGAGCGCCATGCGCACGAAATTGCGGCCGGGGTTTACGCCATGCGCAGTGCGCGCGAGGAACGAGCCCGGCAGAACCGTCACATTATAGTCGGCGTAGAGGCGCTGGGCGAACTCGGTGTCCGTGAGGCCCGTGCGCGAGACGTCCGCCCACAGGTAGAACGCGGCGTCCGGCAAGCGTACGTCGAGCACCTCGGCGAGCATCGGCGTCACGGTGGAAAACTTCTGCACGTACTTCGCGCGGTTCTCCCGCACGTGCGTTTCATCATTCCAGGCCGCGATGCTGGCACTCTGGAACACCGTCGACAAGGCCGTGCCGTGGTATGTCCGGTATAGCAGGAAGTCTTTCAGGATCGCGGCGTCGCCGGCCACGAAGCCCGAACGCATGCCTGGCACGTTCGAGCGCTTGGACAGGCTCGACAGCATCACGAGGCGCTCGAAGCCGCGGCCAAGCTTGTGGGCCGCTTCCAGGCCGCCGAGCGGCGGATTGGCTTCGTCGAAGTAGATTTCCGAGTAGCACTCGTCCGAGGCGATCACGAAGCCGTAACGGTCCGACAGCGCGAACAGCTCGCGCCAGTCGTCGAGCGTGAGTACGGCGCCCGTGGGATTGCCCGGCGAGCACACGTACAGCAGCTGCGTGCGCGCCCAGATGTCGGCTGGTATCACCGAATAGTCGCAGGCGAAGTTGCGCGCCGGGTCGCTATTCACGAAGTACGGCTGCGCGCCGGCCAGAAGCGCCGCGCCTTCATAGATTTGGTAGAACGGGTTCGGACAGAGTACGATCGCAGGCTCGCCGTCAGCATTGAGCTTGGGGTTGATGACCGTCTGGGCGAGCGCAAAAAGCGCCTCACGCGAGCCCGCTACCGGTAGTACCTGGGTGGCCGGATCGACCGGTGGCAGGTTGTAGCGCTGGGTCGCCCATTTCGCGATCGATTCGCGCAGTGCCGGCGAACCGATGGTGGCCGGATACGCCGACAAACCGCCGAGCGAGGCGATCACCGCGTCGCGAATCAGCGCGGGCGTGGGATGTTTCGGTTCGCCGATGCCGAAGCTGATGTGCGCGAGGCCGGCCGGCGGCGTGACGTCCTTGAAAAGCGCACGCAGCTTTTCGAACGGATAGGGCTGAAGGGAGTCGAGTAGCGGGTTCACTGGGCGGATCGAGCCTGATCGAAGATGGGCGCAGAGGAATGCTGGCACGCATGCTGACCGTAAAACGCATGAAACACGCGAAAAGGGCGGCAGCGGCGGCGAGCGAATGATTATAGCGTGGCGGCGCGCACGGGAAATTCATGGTGGCGCCCGGCGTGTAAGACGCGGCGCAACCCGCCAGGCGGCGCAGGCAATGCGACGCAGCGGGAACGACGCGAACCGCAGACGGTTCGCGCAAAAAAGAAGCAGGAGCAGCAATGTTTGTAGCAGCAATGGAGACATCCGCACGATTCGGACGAAGCGGGCGCAAGAACCCCGCCGTCTGTAAAGTCAGCAGCATCGCCCGCAGGAGCAGCAACCGCCGCGGGAGCCTTACATCATGAGCAACTGGCTTCGCACAGGCTGGCCGACGCTTGCGATCATGCTGGGCGCCTCGGTATGGGGGATGATCTGGTACCCGCTGCGCATGCTGAATGCGCTCGGCGTGACCGGCACGGCGGCAAGCGCACTGACGAGCGCCGCCGGTTGCCTGTTCGTTCTGCTGGTGCGCTATCGTGCGCTCAAGACGGTGCGCTGGCACTGGCTGCTGCCGGCGCTTGCACTGGCCGCCGGCGTGACCAATCTCGGTTTCGTGTGGGGCTCGATCCACGGCGAGGTGATGCGCGTCCTGCTGCTGTTCTATCTCACGCCTGCCTGGACCGCGCTCTTTGCGCACTTCATCCTGCACGAACGGCTGACCTGGTCGGGCGCAGGCCTCGCCGCGCTGTCGCTCGCCGGCGCGATGACCATGCTGTGGTCGCCGCAACTGGGCCTCCCGGTGCCCGGCAACCTCGCCGAATGGGCTGGCCTCGCGGGCGGCATGGGTTTCGCGATGAGCAATGTCCTGATCCTCAAGACGAGCCGCGTGCTGCCTGAGATGAAGCCCGAAATGCGCACCGCGACGATCTTCGGCGGCGCGGCGATTTTCAGCGCCTGTGCATCGCTGTTCGAGGCGATGCCCGCACCGCCCACCGGCGCGCATCTCGGCACGGCCGCGTTACTGGTGCTCGGCCTCGGTTTTCTGCTGGCGTCGAACAATATGCTCGTGCAGTACGGACTCGCGCGCGTGCCGGCCAATCGGGCCTCGATCATCATGCTGTTCGAGATCGTGGTGACGGCCCTGTCGGCGTGGCTGTTCGCCGGCGAGTCGCCGGGTCCGCGCGAATGGGCAGGCGGCGCGTGCATCGTACTGGCGTCGGCATTGTCCAGTTGGGTGCACCGGACCAAGGCTTTACCGCCCGATCCGGCCAATCAGGATGCGGGTCTTGATGTTGACCGAGACGTCGACCGCGATGCCGACCTCGGTGCGGACCGTAAGGACGCTAAGAACCGCTCGCGCGCGATGGTATGATTGCCCCTCATTAGCCGGCGCATGCTTCATCGCGTGCAGTTGGCGCCCGTGTCGCGGGGGTTCGCGGGCCGTTTCGCTGCATCGGCGAACGGCTGGCGCGGCCTTCACGAGCCACCTTTTATTTTCCCTTTTCAAACAGCGAAATCGCCGTGCGTCTGACCTCGATCAAACTCGCTGGCTTCAAGTCATTCGTCGATCCCACGCATTTCCAGGTCCCCGGCCAGCTAGTCGGCGTGGTCGGACCGAATGGGTGCGGCAAGTCCAACATCATCGACGCCGTGCGCTGGGTGCTCGGCGAATCGCGCGCTTCCGAGCTGCGCGGCGAGTCGATGCAGGACGTGATCTTCAATGGCTCGACCGCGCGCAAGCCGGGTAGCCGCGCCAGCGTCGAACTCGTGTTCGACAACGCCGACGGCCGCGCCGCCGGGCAGTGGGGGCAGTATGCCGAAATCGCCGTCAAGCGCGTGCTGACGCGCGACGGCACCTCGAGCTACTACATCAACAACCTGCCGGCGCGCCGCCGCGACATCCAGGACATCTTCCTCGGCACCGGCCTCGGGCCGCGTGCGTACGCGATCATCGGGCAGGGCATGATCGCGCGCCTGATCGAGGCGAAGCCGGAAGAGCTGCGCGTGTTCCTCGAAGAAGCCGCGGGCGTGTCGAAGTACAAGGAACGCCGCCGCGAGACGGAGAACCGTCTGCACGACACGCGCGAGAATCTTATCCGCGTCGAAGACATCGTCCGCGAACTCAGTGCGAACCTCGAGAAGCTCGAGGCGCAGGCAATCGTGGCGACCAAATACAAGGATTTGCAGGCCGACGGCGAAGAGAAGCAGCGCCTGCTGTGGCTGTTGCGCAAGAACGAAGCCGGCGGCGAGCAGGAACGCCAGCAACGCGCGATCGAACAGGCGCAGATCGACCTCGAAGCGCAAACCGCGAAGCTGCGCGAAGTCGAAGCGCAACTCGAAACGCTGCGCGTCGCGCATTACTCCGCCAGCGACGCGATGCAGGGCGCGCAAGGTGCGTTGTACGAGGCGAATGCCGAAGTCAGCCGCCTCGAGGCCGAGATCAAGTTCATCGTCGAATCGCGCAACCGCACGCAGGCGCAGATTGCCGCGTTGACCGCGCAGCGCGAGCAGTGGCAGTCGCAAGCGCAGAAGGCGCAAGACGATCTCGCAGACGCTGAAGAACAACTGGCCGTCGCCGACGAAAAGGCCGCGCTGGCCGAAGACGAGGCCGCCGCCAAGCATGACGCGATGCCGGCGCTCGAAGCGCGCTGGCGCGATGCGCAGACCGAACTGAACGCCGAGCGCGGCGGTATCGCGCAGACCGAACAGGCACTCAAGCTCGAAGCCGCGCATCAGCGCAATGCCGATCAGCAATTGCAGCAGTTGCAGCAGCGTCACGAACGGCTGAAGTCGGAAGCGGGCGGTCTGGATGCCCCCGACGAAGCGCAGCTCGAAGACATGCGCGCGCAGCTCGCCGAACACGAAGAAATCCTGCACGACGCGCAGGCCCGTCTTGCCGACGCGCAGGAAACGCTGCCGCGTCTCGACGGTGAACGGCGCGCCGCTCAGGAGCGCGTGCAGTCGGAAAGCGCGCAGATTCATCAGCTCGACGCACGCCTTGCCGCGCTCAAGCAACTGCAGGAAAACGTTCAGACCGAAGGCAAGATCCAGCCGTGGCTCGAAAAGCACGAGCTGAGCGGCTTGCCGCGTCTGTGGAAGAAGCTGCACGTTGAAGCCGGTTGGGAAGCCGCACTCGAAGCGGTGCTGCGTGAGCGCCTCGCCGCCCTCGAAGTGTCGAACCTCGACTGGGTCAAGGCGTTCGCTACTGACGCGCCGCCCGCCAAGCTCGCGTTCTACGCGCCGCCCGCAGCTGGTCAGCCGGCTGCTGCGCCGGCGGGCTTGCGTCCGTTGTTGTCGCTGGTTCGTATCGACGACGCGGGCATTCGCGCCGTGCTGAATGACTGGCTTGGCCTCGCCTTCGTTGCTGACGATCTGCAGCAGGCGCTCGCTATGCGCGCGCAATTGCCGGAAGGCGGCTCGTTCGTCGTCAAGGCCGGCCATGTAGTGACGCGCGTCGGCGTCCAGCTGTATGCCGCCGATTCCGAACAGGCCGGCATGCTGGCCCGTCAGCAGGAAATCGAAAACCTGGGCCGTCAGGTGCGCGCGCAGGCCTTGCTCGCCGATGAGGCCAAGGCTGCCGCGATCCGTGCCGAAGCCGCGCACACGCAAGCCGCGCAAGCGTTGACCGATGTGCGTCAACAGTCGGAGCGTGCGACCCAACGCGTGCACGCCTTGCAGATGGACGTGCTCAAGCTCGCGCAAGCGCATGAGCGTTACACGCAGCGCAGCACGCAAATTCGCGAAGAGCTCGAAGAAATCACCGCGCAGATCGAAGAGCAGCGCGCTTTGCGTGGCGAATCGGAAGCGAACTTCGAGCGTCACGATTCCGAACTCGCCGAATTGCAGGCGCGTTTCGAAGATCACCAGATGGCCTTCGAAGCGCTCGACGAATCGCTTACTGCCGCGCGCGCCCAATCGCGCGATCTCGATCGGGCCGCCACCGACGCGCGCTTCGCCGCGCGCAACATGGCGAACCGCATCGACGAATTGAAGCGCAGCATCCAGGTCTCGCACGAGCAGAGCGAGCGTGTCGCCGCGTCGCTGGAAGATGCGCGCGCCGAACTGGAAACGATCAACGAGCAAACCGCACATACCGGTTTGCAGGACGCGCTCGATATTCGTGCGGTCAAGGAAGAAGCGCTGCACGCCACGCGTCTGGAACTGGACGACCTGACGGCCAAGCTGCGTGCCGCCGACGAAACCCGTCTGACCGCCGAGCGTGCGCTGCAACCGCTGCGCGACCGCATCAACGAATTGCAGTTGAAGGAACAGGCCGCGCGCCTGAACGGCGAGCAGTTCATCGAGCAACTGGCGGCAGCCGGCGTCGATGAGGCGGAGTTGCAGGCCAAACTCACGCCGGACATGAAGCCGTCCTACCTGCAAGGCGAAGTCACGCGGATCAACAACGCCATCACGGCGCTGGGTCCGGTCAATATGGCTGCGCTGGACGAATTGAAGGCGGCGACCGAGCGCAAGACGTTCCTCGATTCGCAATCGGCCGACCTGAACAACGCGATCGAAACGCTCGAAGACGCGATTCGCAAGATCGACGGCGAAACGCGCACGTTGCTGCAAGGCACCTTCGACGAAGTGAACCGTCATTTCGGTGAGCTGTTCCCGCGTCTCTTCGGCGGTGGCCAGGCCAAGCTGATCATGACCGGCGACGAGATTCTCGACGCCGGCGTGCAGGTGATGGCGCAGCCGCCGGGCAAGAAGAATTCGACGATTCACCTGCTGTCGGGCGGCGAGAAGGCCTTGACCGCCACCGCGCTGGTGTTCGCGATGTTCCAGCTGAATCCCGCGCCGTTCTGTCTGCTCGACGAAGTGGACGCGCCGCTCGACGACGCCAACACGGAACGCTTCGCGAACCTCGTGCGCGCGATGTCGGACAAGACGCAGTTCCTGTTCATTTCGCACAACAAGATCGCGATGGAAATGGCGCAGCAACTGATCGGCGTGACCATGCAGGAGCAGGGCGTATCGCGGATCGTCGCGGTCGACATGGAAACAGCGGCTGGTTTCGCCCAGAATATCGTTTAAGTTTTCGTTTAGGTTGATCATCGCGGGCGCCCGCGTTCAGCGCTGCGGCCATCGGCCGCGCGACACGTGGGGCGGGCGCAAAGCCGCGCAGACAGAAGAATTGCTGATGGAGCATGCATGGACGAGTTGACACTCGGTTTGATCGGCGCGGGTGCCGTGGTGGTCGGGGGCGTGGTCGTGTACAACGCATGGCAAGGCGCGAAGGTGCGCCGCAAGATGCCGCGTCCAATGCCGGCCGATACCGCCGAAAGTTTCGCGCGGGACGATCAGGAGGAGCAGAGCCCGTTTATCGAACCGGCCCGGCCGACCACGCGGCGCGAGCCGGTGGTGGGTTCGGAACAGGCGGCGGAGACCGCGGCGGCGCGCGTCGAACCGACTTTTGGCGCAACCGCCGCGCCGCTCGATACGCCGGCCGATATTCAGGCCGAGACGACTACGCCGAATGGCTATCCCGAAGCGGAAGGCATTGCTGAAGCGGAAAGCGGCCACGCCGCGACCGTCGATGAGCCGATCCTGCCCGCCGCCACGACGATTTCGTCGGCGCCGCCGGCTATCGTGGATCGCCGCATCGACTGCATCGTGCCGATTCGTTTGAACGGCCCGGTGGCCGGCGACAAGGTGATTCCGCTTGCGCAGCGTCTGCGCCGCGCCGGCAGCAAGCCGGTGCATATCGAAGGCAAGCTCGAAGGCGGCGCGTGGGAATTGCTGCAGAACGGCGCGCGCTATGAAGAGCTCCGCGCGGCCGCGCAACTGGCCAATCGGAGTGGCGCGCTCAACGAACTGGAGTTCTCCGAGTTTGTGACCGGCGTGCAGCAGTTTGCCGACGCGCTCGACGCGTCGCCGGAATTTCCCGACATGCTTGAAACGGTCGCGATGGCGCGTGAGCTTGACGGCTTCGCCGCGCAGTGCGATGCGCAACTGTCGATCAACGTGCTCTCCGACGGCGCGCCGTGGTCGGCCAATTATGTCCAGGCCGTCGCTTCGCAAGACGGCTTGCTGCTCTCGCGCGACGGCACGCGCTTCGTCAAACTCGACGCGAAGCAGAGCCCGGTGTTCATGCTGCAATTCGGTGACACCAATTTCCTGCGCGACGATCTGACTTACAAGGGCGGCCAGATGATCACGTTGGTGCTCGACGTGCCGGTCGCGGACGAAGACATCCTGCCGTTCCGCCTGATGTGCGACTACGCGAAATCGTTGGCTGAGCGTATTGGCGGCCGGGTGGTCGACGATGGGCGCCGTCCGCTGCCGGAAACCGCGCTGCTGGCGATCGAAAAGCAGTTGATGACGCTTTACGCGAAGCTCGAGCAGGCGGGTATTCCGGCGGGTTCGCCGGCCACGCGGCGTCTGTTCAGCCAGTAAGGGCTCCGCAATCGCGCAGTATTCGACGGCCGCACACTGTGCGGCCGTTGGCGTTTGAGGCGGCGTTTGGGGCGGAATAACGAACGCACGAAACTGGCCATTCGGCCGATGTAAAGGGGCACGCTTCCTGCGATAATCCAATGTCTGAATTCCTTTGAAGAAGCTTCCGACAGCATGGCCCGAACCCCCGCCTCCAACCCTGCAACCAGCACGCCCGCCGAGCGGGCCACGTGGCTGCGCGCGGAACTCGAACGCGCCAATTACGCGTACTACGTGCTCGACCAGCCCGACCTGCCGGACGCGGAGTACGACAAGCTGTTCAAGGAGCTGGAGCGAATCGAGGCGGAGCATCCGGACCTGATCGTGCCGGATTCACCCACTCAGCGTGTGGGCGGCGAGGCGTCGAGCGGTTTCGAGCCGGTCGTGCACGATCAGCCCATGCTCTCGCTGAACAATGGTTTTGCCGACGAAGACATCATCGCGTTCGACAAGCGCGTCGGCGACGCGCTCGGCAAGAACGCGAGCGAACCGCCGGTGCCGGTGGAATACGCCGCTGAACTGAAGTTCGACGGCCTTGCCATCTCGCTGCGTTACGTCGACGGCAACTTCGTTCAGGCGTCCACGCGCGGCGACGGCGCCACGGGCGAGAACGTCACCGAAAACGTCCGCACGATCCGTTCCATTCCGCTCAAGCTCAAGGGCAAACGCGTGCCGCAGGTGCTCGACGTGCGCGGCGAAGTGCTCATGTTCAAGCGCGATTTTGAGCGCCTGAACGAGCGCCAGCGGGCTGCTGAGCAGAAGGAATTCGCTAATCCGCGTAACGCTGCGGCGGGCAGTTTGCGGCAGCTCGATTCGAAGATCACCGCGCAACGGCCGCTGTCGTTCTTTGCCTATGGAATCGGCGTGGTCGAAGGCATCGAAATGCCGGCCACGCATAGCGAACTGCTCGACTGGTACAAGGAACTCGGCTTGCCGGTGAATGGCGAGCGCGCGGTGGTGCAGGGCGCCGAAGGTTTGCTGGGGTTCTTTCACGCGGTAGGCGAAAAGCGCGATACGCTGCCTTACGATATCGACGGCGTCGTCTACAAGGTCAACCGGCGCGATGAGCAGGACGCGCTCGGCTATGTCTCGCGCGCGCCGCGTTTTGCTCTCGCGCACAAATTCCCCGCGCAGGAAGCGCTGACCAAGCTCGTCGCAATCGACGTTCAGGTCGGCCGCACCGGTGCGATCACGCCGGTTGCGCGGCTGGAGCCGGTGTTCGTCGGCGGCGCGACGGTCACGAACGCAACCTTGCATAACGAAGACGAAGTGCGCCGCAAGGATATTCGCATCGGCGACACGGTGATCGTGCGGCGTGCCGGCGACGTGATTCCCGAAGTGGTGAGCGCGCTGCTCGACCGCCGCCCGGACGACGCCCGCGAGTTCGTCATGCCCACACACTGCCCGGTGTGCGGCTCGAGCATCGAACGGCTGCCGGACGAGGCGATTGCGCGCTGCACTGGTGGGCTGTTCTGCCCGGCGCAGCGCAAGCAGGCGTTGTGGCACTTCGCGCAGCGGCGAGCGCTGGATATCGACGGTCTCGGCGAAAAGATCATCGATCAGCTCGTCGAGCAGAACCTGGTGCGCACGCCGGCCGATCTGTTCAACGTCGGCTTCGCGACGCTTGCTGAACTCGACCGCTTCGCTGAAAAGTCCGCGCAGAATCTGCTCGACTCGCTCGAAAAGGCCAAGCACACCACGCTGGCGCGCTTTATTTACGCGCTCGGTATCCGACATGTGGGTGAATCGACAGCGAAAGATCTCGCCAAGCATTTCGGCTCGCTGAATCCGATCATGGACGCCTCGGTCGAAGAATTGCTGGAGGTGAACGACGTGGGTCCTGTGGTGGCCGAGTCGCTTCATCAGTTTTTCGCCGAAGAACACAACCGCACGGTAATCGAGCAACTCCGCGCACCGGGCAAGGTCACCTGGCCGGAAGGACCGCCCGCGCCCAAGGCGCCGCAAGGCGTGCTGGCCGGCAAGACGGTCGTCCTGACCGGCACGTTGCCGACGCTCGCCCGTGAAGAGGCGAAAGAAATGCTTGAAGCGGCCGGCGCGAAGGTGGCCGGTTCGGTGTCGAAGAAAACGGACTACGTGGTGGCCGGGGCCGAAGCGGGCAGCAAGTTGGCGAAAGCCGAGGAACTCGGCGTTCCCGTACTCGACGAAGATGGTATGCGTAAGCTCCTGGAGGGGCAGTTATGATCCGCGAAATTCTCAAGATGGGCGATCCGCGCCTTTTGCAAATTGCCGATCCGGTCGATCACTTCGACACCCCGGAGTTGCATGAACTCATCAAAGACATGTTCGAGACCATGCACGACGCGAACGGCGCGGGGCTCGCCGCGCCGCAGGTCGGCGTCAATCTGCAGGTGGTGATCTTCGGCTTCGGGCACAACGAGCGCTATCCGGATGCGCCGCCGGTGCCGGAGACGGTGCTGATCAATCCGACCATCACGCCGGTGTCGCAGGATATGGAAGAGGGCTGGGAAGGTTGCCTTTCCGTGCCGGGCCTGCGCGGCGCCGTGAGCCGGTTTTCGATGATCAAGTATCACGGCTTCGATCAGTACGGTAAGCCGATCGACCGCGTCGCCGAGGGCTTTCACGCACGTGTCGTGCAGCATGAGTGCGATCACCTGATCGGCAAGCTATACCCCATGAGGATCAACGATTTCGCGAAGTTCGGTTTCACGGAAGTTTTGTTTCCGGATATGGATCCGAATAGCGACGACTGATGCTGCCGTGTTCTGCGCGCGTGCGCCGCAGGTATAAAAAAACCCACGTTTTCACGTGGGTTTTTTGTTGGGCGAGCGTCACAGTGCGCGGGCACCCTGAGTCTCTCGCTGTTTGAGCGTCAAGCTCCCGGCATCAGAACGACTCGTCCGCCGACAGATAGCGCCATTGACCCGGCGGCAGTGCGCCCAGCATTACCTGACCCATCCGCACGCGCTTCAGGCCGATTACTTCGAGGCCGACCAGCTCGCACATCCGGCGGATCTGGCGTTTCTTGCCTTCGCGCAGCACGAAGCGCAGTTGCTCGCCGTTTTGCCAATTGACCTGGGCGGGTTTCAGCGGCACGTCGTCGAGCGAGAGGCCGTGGCACAGGAGCGCAAGGCTTTCCGGCGGGAAGTGGCTTTCGACGTCGGTGGTGTGCTCGCCGAACGACACGCGCACCAGATACTCCTTGTCGATCTCCGAATGGCCGCCGATCAGCTGCTTGGCGATGCGACCGTCCTGAGTCAACACCAGCAAGCCCGTCGAATCGATGTCGAGGCGCCCGGCCGGCGCGAGTTGGCGCAGATGCGAGACGGAGAAGCGGATGTCCGAACTGTCGCCTTCCCAGCGGTTTTCCGGCGTGACCAGCGTGATCGCCGGTTGATAGCCGTCTTCCGCCTGGCCCGATACGAGGCCCACGGGCTTGTGGATCAGGACCGTCACCTGGCTCGCTTGCGCGGCTTCGGCGGCGGGGTCGATCTCGATGCGCTGGTCCGGACGAACTTTGGTGCCGAGCGTGTCGATCCGCTCGCCGTCGACTAGTACCCAGCCTTTTTCGATCCACTCGTCGGCTTCGCGGCGTGAGCACAGGCCGAGTTCCGACATCAGCTTGGACAGGCGCAGGGTGCCCGGCGCGTCTTCGTAATCGCGGCGCGGCGTGCGCGGAGCGGCATCGGCGTCATCGTCGCGTTCGGCTCTGGCTGCGGACGCCGGGCCACGCGGCTTGTCGGCACGGGCGGGGCGGTTGTCGTCGCCAAAGCGGCGGCCGGCAGCCGGCAGCGCCTTGTCGAAGCTGCGAGCAGGGCGTTCGCCCCGGTCGCTACGTTCGTTACGTTCGCCGGCACGCGGCGGACGATCGCCGAATTCACGTTTGGCTGGGGCGCGTTCGCCGCGGTCGTCGCGCGGTGCGCGTACCGGACGGTCCGTGCGGTCACCGTAGCCGCTCTTGACGGGCTTCGCGAAAGTGCGCTCGCCACGCTCGGAGGCGCCACGCTCGCCTTCAAAACGGCGCGGTGCTGCGCTGTCGCTGCGCGGGCCGCGCTCGCCGGTACGGCGCTCCTGCGGGGCGCCGCGGTCGCTGCCGAAGCGGGGCCGATCCGAGGCGTCACGCGCCGGACGCTCGCCACGCGGTCCACCTTCCGACGGACGGCCTGCACCCTGGCGCGGACCACTGAACGAGCGGCGTTCGCCGTCGTCGCGGCGCGGGGCACGGTTGCCGTCGAAACTGCGCGGTGCGCGTTCGCTGCGATCGGTGTTGCCTTCGAAGCGGCGGGGCGCGCGTTCGCTTCGGTCCGGGCTTCCTTCGAACCGGCGGGGTGCGCCTTGGCTGCGTTCACCGTCAGTGCGACGCGGAGCACGTTCACTGCGATCACCACCGCCTTCAAACTTGCGAGGTGCACGCTCACCAACGTCACGACGCGGCGCACGGTCGCTGCTGCCCTCAAACCGACGCGGAGCACCTTGACTGCGTTCACCGTCCGCGCGACGCGGAGCGCGTTCGCTACGATCGCCGCTACCTTCAAACCGGCGGGGCGCACGCTCACCATCGTCACGACGCGGCGCGCGGTCGTTGCCCTCAAACCGGCGCGGAGCGCCTTGAGGACGTTCGCCGTCAGCGCGACGCGGAGCGCGTTCGCTCCTATCAGCGCCACCTTCAAACTTACGGGGCGCACGAGCACCCTCGTCCCGACGCGGCGCACGATCGCCGCCGCCTTCAAATCGACGCGGAGCGCCTTGGCTACGTTCACCATCAGCACGGCGCGGCGCACGTTCGCTACGATCGCCACCACCTTCAAACCGGCGCGGCGCACGTTCACCCTCGTCCCGACGCGGAGCACGATCGCCACTGCCCTCAAACCGGCGCGGCGCACCGCCGGCCCCTTCGCGCCGCGGCGGCCGATCCGACGGCGCCCGGCGCGCGGCGCCAGCATCCCGCTCGCGGGAAAACGATCCTTCAGCCCGCGGCGCACGCGCCCCGGCGCCTGCCGGTTTACCTGCACCCGCCGGCCGCTTGCCACCACCCGCTGCGCCTTCGCCCCGCGCCCCGTTAAACCCGGCCGTCGGCGTAGACGGCCGTGGCCCGGTCGGACGCGTCGGCTTACGCGCCGAGTTGCTTCCGGTACGGACAGGGGCGCGTTCGGACGAAGCCGGCCGCGGGTGCTTGGCTGTTAATTTGACTCGCATGAAATCTCACACTGCAATCGCGCGCAGCAGTTCGGTCTCGACCTGAATTTGCAGGCGGTTGTCCGACAGACCGTGTCCATCCAGCAGGAACACGTCTTCGACACGTTCGCCGAGCGTATTGATCCGCGCCGACGCGACGCCGACCCGGTGCTCGGCCAGCACGCGCGCGATTGAATAAAGAAGGCCTGGCCGGTCGTTCGCAGACACGGACAGGATGTAATATTGGCCGCGCTCGTCGGCCCGAAGATCGACGCGCGGCGTAACAGGGAAGGTCCGCGACAGCCGTGACAAACGGCCTTTCGACGGTCCCGGAAGCAGGGTGCCGTCACCGGTGAGGCGTGCGGTCAGTTCCTGTTCGACCAGATTGGCAATATCGCGATAATGCACGTCTTCTTCGGTATGCGCGACGAGGAAATTATCGAGCGCGTACCCGTGACGGGTCGTGCTGACCCGCGCATCGAGCACCGACAAGCCATTGCGGTCGAAATACGCGCAAATGCCGGCGAACAGATCGGGCTGGTCTTTCACATACACCAGCACCTGAAGCGCTTCGCCGATCGGCGAAGGACGCGCCCGTACGATCGGCGTCGCAGTTTCGACGTGCCGGTACAGCACACGGGTCTGCCACGCGATATCCGCGGCGTCGTGGCGCAGGAAATAGCCGATATCCAGCTTGTCCCATAGCGCCTTTTGCGAGCCTTCCGGCACGGTTTCGAGGCGCAGCAGCGCAAGCGCCTCTTCCTGGCGCGATTTCAGTTCCGAATGCGCGTCAGGCCGTGCGCCGCCGAGCACCGCCAACGTTGCGCGGTAGAGATCCTCGAGCAGCTTGCCTTTCCACGTGTTCCAGACTTTCGGGCTGGTGCCGCGAATGTCGGCCACGGTCAACAGGTAAAGCGCGGTGAGCCGGCGCTCGTTGCCGACCAGTTCGGCAAAGCGCTTGATGACTTCGGGGTCGCTCGTATCCTGCTTCTGCGCGACCTGGCTCATGGTCAGATGCTGCTGAACCAGCCAGACGACCAGTTCGCCGTCCTCGCCCTCGATGCCATGGTTGCGGCAGAAGCGCCGCGCGTCGGCCATGCCGAGCGTGGAATGGTCGCCGCCGCGGCCTTTGGCGATGTCGTGAAACAGCGCCGCCACGTACAGCACCCACGGCCGGTCGAAATTGGCGATCAACTGGCTGCAGAACGGATATTCGTGCGCGTGCTCGGCGACCGCGAAGCGGCGCAGATTGCGCAGCACCATGAGGATGTGCTGATCGACCGTGTATACGTGATACAGGTCGTGCTGCATCTGCCCGACGATGCGCCGGAAGTTCAGCAGATAGCGCCCGAGCACGCTGGTCTGGTTCATCAGGCGCAGCGCGTGCGTGATGCCGGCCGGCTGCCTCAGGATATCCATGAACAGGCGCCCGTTTTCCGGATCGCGCCGCCAATGCTGGTCCATCACGTCGCGGGCGTTGTAGATCGCGCGCAGCGTACGCGCCGACAAACCCTTCACGCCCGGCGTCTGTTCGTAGAGCAGAAAAGCCTCGAGGATCGCGTTCGGCTCGCGCTGGAAGACGTCGTCGCTGGCGATCTCCAGCATGCCCTGTTTCTCGACGAAACGGTCCGACAGCACGCGCGTGATGCCGCTCGTGTTTGGGAAAAGCTGCGCTTCGATGTTCTGGATCAGGATGGTGGCGAGCTGCGTAACGGCTTTGGCGGACCAGTAATAGCGGCGCATCAGCTGTTCGCTAGCGCGCTTGGTGGCTGTCGGCTTATAGCCGAAGCTTTCGGCCACCGGCGTTTGCAAGTCGAACACCAGAATGTCCTGGCGGCGGCCGGCGATCACATGCAAGCGGGCACGCAGCGTTTTCAGGAAGCCTTCGTTGCGGCGCAGTTCGCGCGCTTCACGCTCGGTGATCAGGCCGCGTGCTTCGAGCTCGCGCCAGCTGCTGCCGAACCCGGCCGCCTGGGTAATCCACAGAATCAGTTGCAGATCGCGCAGGCCGCCTGGGCTTTCCTTGACGTTCGGCTCGAGCGCATACGGCGTGTCCTGAAACTTGGCGTGCCGCTGGCGCATTTCCAGCACTTTGGCCTGGAAGAACGCGCGCGGGTCGAGTGTTTCGCGGTAGCGCTTCGCAAAGTCGTCGAAGAGCGGGGCGCTGCCCGTAATGCGCCGCGCTTCGAGCAGCGAGGTGCGCACGGTGACGTCGTTCGCGGCTTCTTCGACACACTGCACCACGCTGCGCACGCTGCTGCCGAGTTCGAGCCCCAAATCCCACGCGAGGCTGATAAAACGCTCGATGCGCGCTTCCAGGTGCGCGATCGGCGCGTCGGGCAGCAGCACCAGAATGTCGATGTCGGAGTGCGGCGCGAGTTCGCCTCGCCCGTAGCCGCCGACCGCAAGCAGCGCCAGTTCGGGCGGCAACTCGCAGGTATTCCACGCGGCGCGCAGCGACTCGTCCGTGGCGCGCGCGAGAGCGGCCATCAGCGAGTCGACGTTGGAGGCTGTCTTGAAGCGTTCCAGCAACTGGGCTTTGGCCACTTTATAGTCCGCCTTGAGCGACGTGGCATGGGATTGGGCGACGGCTGGAACACTACTCATTGGCAGGCGGGCGGGTGGGGTCGGAAGTCGTTCAGGCCGTGGCTGCGACAACCGGCGGACGCGCGGGCGTGCCGGCCGAGACAGTCAGCACGTCGTAGCCGGTTTCGGTGACGAGCACGGTGTGTTCCCACTGTGCCGACAGGCTGCGGTCCTTGGTTTTCACGGTCCACTGGTCCGGCATGGTGCGGATGTCGCGCCGGCCGGCGTTGATCATCGGTTCGATCGTGAAGATCATGCCGGTCTGCAGCTCGAGCCCGGTGCCGGGGCGGCCGTAGTGCAGAATCTGCGGGTCTTCGTGAAACACCGTGCCGATGCCATGGCCGCAATATTCGCGCACCACGCTGTAGCCTTGCCCTTCGGCATGTTTCTGGATGGCGTAGCCGATGTCGCCGAGATGGGCGCCCGGGCGCACCTGATCGATGCCGAGCCACATGCATTCGAAGGTGGTTTGCACGAGGCGCCGGGCCATGATCGAGCCTTCGCCGACGATGAACATCCGGCTGGTGTCGCCGAAATAGCCTTCCTTGATCACGGTGACGTCGATATTCAGTGCGTCGCCGTTCTTCAGCGTCTTGTCGCCCGGAATGCCGTGGCAGATCACGTCGTTGACCGAAATGCAGGTGGCTTTCGGGTAAGGCGGATAGCCGGGCGGCTGATAGTTCAGCGGCGCCGGAACCGTGCCTTGCACCTGGAGCATGTATTCGTGACACAGCCGGTCGAGTTCGCCGGTCGTGATGCCGGCCGTGACGAACGGCGTGATGTAGTCGAGCACTTCGCTAGCGAGCTTGCAGGCGACGCGCATCTGCGCGATATCGTGTTCGTTTTTGAGCGTAATAGCCATAAATCCCTCAGAAGCCTTGTGGAATAGGGGTTTCCGAATTTCGGGTGGTCTGGGTTTACGAAAATTCCACCAGAATTCCACCGCGACGACGCGAAACCGCCAGCCAGCAGGGTTTTAGCGGGGCCGTGAAACGAAAATTTCCACAGTCAGACCACGCTACACCATGCATTTGGGGCCAAAAACGTATTATAAGCTGGGTTCGGTCGTCTGGACTGCCTGACGGGCTTGCGCAATCAATTGCACAAATTCCGGACGTAGGTGGTGGGCCGCGCCTGTATGGGGCCTGAAGCCGTCCGAAACTCGCCAGTCCTGTTTTTTACTTGCTCGGGGTCGGTCTGCGTTTGTGGCAGACTTCGAGCCATCAAAACCACAAGCGAGGGGCCGGTATGACCGGACTGGATGGGGTATCGGACAAGATAGTTGGGGCGATCATTACCGGGATTGTGGGACTGGTGTTTCTGGGAATCCAACGCCTGTTTGCGCCGGGAGCCAAACTTCGCTACTGGATTCCCCATAACTTTATCTTTCGTGTGCCTCTGCCCGACCAGCCGCAACCGATAAACGTCCAAACGGCCACCCTGACTGTCCAAAACCTTGGACGCAAGACCGCTGAAGACGTTGAAATCATCCATCGGACCAAACCCGACCATTTTCAGTTGAACCCTCCGCGCACCTTTGAAGAAACGACAGGAGCGGACGGCACTTATACGATCAACATTGGTTCGCTCGGGCCGAAAGAGTTTTTACAGATGCAGGTGTTCAGTCACATCACGCCGCCTAATCTAGCTGGCGTGCGTTCGAAAGATGGCCCCGCCAAGTCCATGCAGTTTCAGGTTATTCCCCAATATCCGAAGCCGCTACTGTTTGGCGTGCGGGTTTGCATCGTCGTAGGCGCGCTGACAATCGTCTATGGGGTCGTGCGAGTCGTGCTGTTCGCCTTACGTGCGACCGGCATTCTCTAGTTCCAGCAATCAATCAATTGCATCCGCTGTTGATGTTGGAGGGGACGATCCGATAAAAAAGGGATCAAATTGAGCTAATCTGCTGCTGATACACCGATAACGATCCGGGGGAAACATGGTGACCAGAAAAGCAGTTCCCGCAGCGCAGCTACGACCCGCCAACCTGACGCCGGAGCAGATGCGCGCGGCAATTCCCAAGCTACAGCGGCGCATCGCAGACCTTGATGCGTTCAATCCGCAGGCTATCCGGCAGCGATTTGATCCACAGGTTAAAGCCCTTGATACCAAGCTGGAAGACACCGTGGCGAGCATCTTTGGTATTGACACGGTTGAGTACAGCCGGTTTAAGACAAGTGGACTGGATACTGCGGGTTTGTTCTTGGGGCAAGGGGAGATTCCGAATCGAGAAGTTATTGCGGGCCTTGTCCGTGGCAAGGAGAGGCAGTTAGCAAACCTCCGAACGATCATTGAGCTATTTGAAGAAAATCTGGAGGACGGCGGCGACACGCCCGCGACCAAAGCTCGCCGCGCTTTCGGTGACCTCGACCTACACCCCGACATTGCCAGCGAGTGCTCCCAGCTTTTCGAAAACGGCCATTATTCAGCGGCAGTGGAAACGGCCTGCAAGGTGCTGGAAATGCTTGTGCAGCGCCGAAGCTTGAAAAACGACCTGAGCGGCACCGCGCTTATGCGGACGGTGTTCAGTCTGAAATCCCCGATTCTCAGATACAACGAACTGCAAACTGAAAGCGAAAAAAGTGAGCAGGAGGGAATGATGCACCTGTTCGAAGGTGCGGTAATGGCGCTACGCAACCCACGGGCGCACGGGCTGGTAACCGATCATCCGGAGCGTACCGTGGAGTATCTAAGCTTTCTAAGCATGCTCGCGAAGTCGCTGGACAGTGTTCAACGCGCACCTTGATGGTATGCAAGGGCTTTATTTCAAAAGCAGTCAGCCGGTAATCTATTTGCCTATCTCGAAAACCCACGTGACGTCATGCAAAATTTTCTAGCAACAATGCTCACCCCGGCGTGGCTCATTTCAACGGTGGTAGTTGGGATATTGCTGAACATCGTTAGCGGGTATCTGAAAGACGGGATAGATAGATCGATAGTGACCGTGGGTAGGCGTGCCACGCAGTCACGATCCCGGCGCACGGAAAGGCACTGGCGACAGATACACATGCTCGCGAACGACCGCCAATACAACCGGCGCTTTCGAATGAAAATGGAGACGGACGGATTTGTAGGGAACTTATGTCTCGCCTTTTCGGCGTGGTTTCTGTTCATAGCCCTCATGAACAACGGGAGTCATCTGGGGATTTTCGCCGCGATAGTAATGAAACAACCGGGGGCAGTCATTGCGGGGGTGGCGCCCATTCTGTCGGCCGGAATCTTTCTGATGGTGGCATATAGGTACCTTAGCCGACGTTTGTTGCACAAATTCTATCTCATTGATTCGGAGAGCTACGTGGGCAAGAGCTTCGAATCCATCTATGCGACTGCCACCGAACAAACAGCCATGGGTGATCAACGAGAGGGCCGGTAACACTCAAGCGCATCCGCTGGCGGCGTAGCACCGGCACATGCGTACTCAACGGTGGGCCGCTTGTCGATAGTGCCATGTGCGGGAATCAACGACGAGCGCGGCGGCTAGGATCACGTTGGCTGGGGTCTTCGCCCAGTTCTTTCAACCGGTTCCTTAGTCGCTGGTTATCGGCGTACAGCCCCGCAAACGCCAGCACGAACAGCAGCAGATAGAACCATTGCCCGCTGTAGTGAATCAGCCCCCACGCGGCACCGGCGCACGCGAGAGCCGCCAGCAGAAGCGCCACCTTATCTAGTGCCCACTTCATGCTGCGGCCTTCTGGCTGGACGGTTGCGCACGCGATGCCAGAAACGCGTAGTTACCGCGTGACGGGCTATCTATCATGACTTCGGGGTGACGTTGAATGAAGGCCAGCATCGTATCGGGGATGACCAGCCCCACGCGGGCCGCTGTAGCCCGTGCAGTAGCCGCAGCGGTCCCGCTGGTGCACTTCATGGCGGCATTCGCGGCGACAACCAGCGAGCCGATGCACGCGCCTACGTAGAACGATGCACTTAGCGCGCCGACGACCGATAGCACCTCTAGTGCAGTAGTCGCGCCGATCAACTCTGCAACGGTCGCACCCGGTCCCAGTGTCTTGAGCGCACCCAGCATGGTGGCGACATTCGACGCCGCCGCCTGAATCGAGCCGAACAGACTGCTAGGGGCAGGCAAGCCCAGTGCATTCATGTTTGCCGTGAAAGCCTTGCCGAAGTCACCGCAGGTAGTCGCCATTGCATGCTCTGTACTCAACTAGGGAGAGCCGATTTTAACCGACAAATAGCGCAGTTTTTCGACCGCACAGCAGTTCATGCGCAGTGAATAATGTGCCGGTCGTCCACGCAATTGATTGCGCGGGCGGACAAGGCACACGGCAAAAAAATAGCCCACCCCCACCGGGGGATAGGCCAGCAAACACACGCCGGGGGTATCAACTCCCGGAACGCATGAGCGTACCCAGCAAAAATGACGTAATCAAGTATCCACCTCGCATCTACGGTACTTTATGCGCCTTGCATAACCGCTGACGCTGGCGCAATCAATTGCGCGGGTCAATCGCCTTTGGCTGGTTTGCCCAGCAGTGTCGTGCCATCGTACCGAACCAGCCGGTAACGGATGCGGTTCTTCTGGTCTAACTCGCAAAGCACCGACCAGCCATCTAGCTCGCGCGTGGGGATGCTGTCAGGGCGGCTCCAGTAGAGATCAATTCCAGACGCCTTCATGTGGTTTGCAAACCCTGACCGGTCTAGCCACTGGCCGTCTATCTGTTTGGTCTGTTCTTCCCACTTCAGCCAATCTTTCACGTCTTTGGCTATCCCGTAAAAAAGCCCTAGCCATTCAATCATGTTGTTCTCCAGTCAGGCTGTTAGGTGAGCCTTCACCGTATCAGAAAGAGCGATGAAACCATTCAGTTTCCGGCCTTGTGAAGACTGCTATCAGCAGTCGGAAACTGACGAGCGCGTGTAGTCAATTGCGCAGCGATGCCGACGACCTACATGGTCTAGCTCTGTTACAAAATAAATATCTATCCTAGTACTACGCTGGTAGTGGGGTAGTTTTGCGTGATTTATTCGGTTATTCGTGCGAGCGAGTTTTTTTAGGTGAGATAGAGCCGGATTACCGGGCTTTTCTTTGGTTTCAATACCTATACGATGGTTAAACCGCAACCCCACTTCAGGGAGTGAAACCGTGGCACTCGATCCGAACAAGATTCAAACCAGCTTGGTACTGACGCTGGATCAGAAGAAACAGATTATCGACTACACCGAACGGACAGGCGCAACGCTGGCCGGAACGGTGCGTATTGCCCTTAATCAGTTTTTCGCTTCACAGAACAACGCGCAAGCCAAGGAGGTGTGCCATGAGTAACTTTAAACGCACGCTGGTGGCATTCGTGCTGACTCTGGGAGCAGAGGCATTAGCCGTATGGATTGTCCTAGCTCTTTCAGGTGGACTACAGCCGGTAACGATGTTGCTATCGGCCATCGCTGTATTGTTGTTTATCGGGCTGGTGGCCGTGATTTACGGCATGCCATCGAAGTACCAGCACGCATAAAAGAAAAACCGCGATTCCCGGTAAGAGGAGTTCGCGGCTAAAAAAATCATGTCGTGGCAATAGTATATGCCACTAGCACACAGAACGGTAGTAGTTTTTACTAACCTGAGCTATTGGCGGTCATCATGAGTAACGAAGCTATTCAAAAGCACCTTTCCCAAGATGCTGCGCAATTGATTGCAAACGCCAGTCCGGCATTAGACAAACCGGATAACTGCGTTAAACCGGCCAAAGAGCCTACATTCGTTCGCCCTCGACTCGAATATATCGAGTTCTTCAGCAAGTACACCCGCTCGCCATACAACGCCGCGAAGCTGTATTCCTATCTGGTGTACCACGCCCAGCGCAACAAACCCGGACCTAATCCCGCGCGTCTCGAAGTAATCAGGGAAGGGGGCCGCTGGGGTGATCGGGGTTACTGGTGGGTTCAGACACGCAAAGATATCGCCCGCGCATGCGAATTAACCGAAGATCAGTTCCGCAGTGCAATGGGCGCACTTGAACGGGCAGATGTGGCCGTGCATCAGCGTGGCCGGTATTACGGACGTATTCAGAAGTACTACGGCAAGACCATTGAACATTTTCGCCTTGGTGTGTGTGCGCGCGGCAATGGGCTTGATTGCTGGCCTACTGTAGATCAGCTAATCCAGATGAGAATCATTCTTGGTGGGGATAAACCCCCACTGAGCAGTGGGGATAAACCCCCAGCATTAGTACAAGATGCTTTAGTAGTTTCAGATACTGAAGAAGGAAATATACAAAACGCGGGGGCAGGAAACACCCCCGCCAGCATCAGCCCTGAAAAGATCAGCGAGCAGTCAGGGAAAGGCGTAGACCCGAAGAAAGAACAAGCCTCTGAACCTTTCCTGAATGCCTGCCTTGAAAAGAAACTGCAATTCATTCAAGCGAACGACAACGGGGAGAACACCCCCTGTGTGCTGGCTGAGTTGACGCCGGACGATCATAAGACCGCCCAGCGTCTGGAATTCGAATTGACCAAGGCCGGACTAGACCCGCTGGCGTTCATGGGCTGGCTAACCTTGCAGCGTTACCAAAAGTACACGCTGGGTATCGGTAATGACGCAGATTGGAGCGTGTTCGTCATCGTGAGCCACAGGGAAATGTTTTTCGGCAAGTACAGGGCCTACGTCGCCGAGCAAGGCAAATTCAGCAGCAGCCAGCAGATCAAGTTAAACGCCATGGCCCCGAAGGCGATGAAACTGTCGATTCCGCTCTATGAGGAAAATCCCGGATTGGTGGCCGCGATGTTCGGACACGCGGACTACTGGCACGCACAGCAGACAGACGGCCAGCTAGATGGCAGGACGTTGCGTCAGTACCTCACTAGCTGGTCGTGGATCACGCCCGCGATGATTGAATGGCTCGACAACGAAGCGGTGAGGGAGCGCGTAGAAGAACTGCTGAACGTCCCCAAGGCTATAGCGGCTTGAATCTGGACTTTTGTCGGGCACGGTGGGGTACGGTTGATGGGTGTGTGGGGGTAAGCAGTGCTAATGGCGTACGGAGCGTTTTACAGGTGGCGCTTCTGCGCAATTGAATTGCAGAGGCACGCTGATTTGACTATCGCCATAACTGCGCTATAGATAGTTGTACAAACGATTTATGAGCCAGCACAATAGGATATGCACAAGTGAGCATCGGAGTACGCCGTGATTGAGGAAACCATGATCAGCCCGCGCAGATTCGTATCGGATGCAACGATCCGGCTGATTCTGGCGAGCGTATCGAACGGCCAGCCACTAATCGCAGCGTGTGAAAGCGCGGGAGTGAGTCGCCGGGCGTTCTACACGTGGCTACAGACAGATCAGCAATTGGTGAACGACTACGCGCAAGCGGTGCAACAGCAAACCCGTTCAAGATTTTCTAGGAGCTAGTAATGGCAACCCGTCAACGATATTGGGAAGTTGTTTCGGGCTTGTATCCCGAAGACCCACCACGCGAACGACTCACAGCAACGGGCGTGGAGTATTTGGTTAGAAATAAAGTTCCGCCGCCGCGCGATGACGCACGCGCTGATAGCGGCGATGGTCTGCGCATGGTCGAAAAGATGGACGAAAGCAATCGACCGATTCGCACGTTTGAGCTTGCGCCGGGTGCGACGAAGCGCAGCACGTGGATGGCCCCATATTGCGGCGAAATGTTCGAGCAACAGCGGATTTGCAAGACGCCGCAAACACCCCAGCAGCAGGCTGCATGGGTCGCGCGACGTGTGACCGCCGAGCAACTGGCATCAGGCGATTTCCAATTGCCGGAGGTTTGATATGACCGCTCGCCAAGACCTAGCAGTAACCGTTGAATTTGATCGTGTGGCCAATGAGTACCTAGCGCCGATTCAGGCCGCTGGCTTGCGTACGACGCTTATCGACGTTTGCCGGAACGATGCGGCGACGGTTAGCGAATTCCGCCGCTCGTTGGTGGTGCAGTTACAGCGCGCGATGCCACGCACAGTGCCACTGTCAGTTCGTGCCGAACCCTCCCCTCAGAGTTCCGCTGAATGCCTAGCCAGAACTGCGGAACTGGTGAAGGCCGCAACCTTTGAGCAGGCGCACCAGTCCGACACGTTGCGAGCCGTGACGACGAAAGACCAAGTGGGTCGTGAGCAAACCGAATTTTTCGGCAGGAAATCTAGCTGGATGAACGCCTATAAAGCGCCTGCGCTGCTGACGAAAACAATCGGCGGCGCACCTGTGAAACTGCCGATAATTCTGTGAGCCGACCATGCTTAAGCACTGCACCCGCTGCGGCTTCACGAAACCTGCTTACGAGTTCGGGTTCGACCGACAGTCGTCAGACCGTCTGACGAGCTATTGCTTGGTATGCAAGTCAACATTGAACCGCGAGTACTACCAGAGGAATAAAGAACGGCTCAACGAACGAGACAAGGCGCGGTATCAGGCAAGCAAGACAGGACAGCACAGCAAGGGGAGCGCAGATCATGAACGCAAGCAAAAACCGGCCAAACCGTGGACAGGGCCACTCAATTCGTGGCCGTTCGCGGCCAGCGAAAAGTAAGGGCCGACTGTCTCTCATAGAGTACAAGCGTGCGCAGCAGGCCGAACTAGACCGGCTTCGCAAAGCATGCGGAGGTTAGGCAAATGAACCTGTTCTCCGCCGCGATGGACCTCGCAGAGCGAGGCGTGTGGCGCGTGCGTTCTCCACGTGCCGAACGATTAGCCGACTGTGAAGCGCTACTCATTGAAGTACAGCTGGCGTGTGAACTGATGTTGCGCGACAACCCGAACAATCTGGAGCTTGCGCACCTTCACGATTTCATCGCCGCGAATCTGGTAACCCTCGAAGGGAACCTACAGAGGGTGAAGCAGTGAGCATTGAAAACTGGGCTGGGTGCGATTTTGTTGCAGAGATGGGGGCGCGAAGTGACGACCGAACATGAAGCAGTTTTCCAAGGGCGCAGCAGAAGTGGCCCCGAACATCTCGCCAACGTACAGGCGACAATCATCGGCGTACACAAGCTGGTAGAGCGTGCACGTACAGGCGACCCCGCCGAGGCAGATGCTAATGTGCGTTGCGCAGCTTACTGGCTACGCCTGGCCGCTGACGAGCTAACCGAATTGGTGAAGAGCCGTAAAGACTAGCAGCACCGATGACTAACCCGGCATGGAGGCCACTATGATTGATGGGGTGAGCCGTGCCAGTGAAATTTACGAACAAGTCCGCGCAATCACAGATTGCCACGCAATCAATTGCGCAGAAACCGGAAGCGCAGACGCCACCGGCTAAGGCCAAGCGGACGCGCAAGAGAATCACGAATGTTGGTTATGCACCGGAGATTTTCGAGCGAATTTTCCAGTATGTTGCAGCGGGCGAGACACTAGCAGAAGCATGCAGACGACCGGGCTTGCCTAACGTGACTACCGTGCGTCGTCGGATGCAGGTAGACGACAAACTGTTCGATACATACCGCCGGGCCGAGTCTATCAAGGTTCGTGCGATGGTTGAGGATTTGCCCACTGCTGGCGCACGTGCGCTCGAAGGCCAGCAGAAGGTAAGCACGGCAGACCGGCTGGCAGCAGCGAAACTGGATAGCGATAACACCAAGTGGATGGCCGCGCGCCTGCTGTCTGAATTCCAAGGGCTTGAGGATGGTGGCGGGACGGTCACGCTGAATATCATTGGCGCACCCGATGCACCGCCAGCGCCAGCAGGCACGCCCAGCAAACCATATACGCCACCGGGCCAGCCTGTTCTAAAGATCGTTGGTGCGCCTGTGCAATCAATTGCGCAGGATGGGGAGCAGGGCAATGACTGAGCGCACTGTTCAGCTAATGCCGCTGCACCACACCCAGCTAGACGTATATCGGGGTCTGGCAAAACGCACCGTCATTCGTTGTGGGCGGCGCTGGGGCAAGAGTGCGCTGATAGAGGTGATTGCAGGTTATGACGCACTGAGGGGGCAGCGTGTTGGCGTTTTTGCACCGGACTACAAGCGTGTCACGGAAATGTACGCGAATCTTGTGCGGACACTCAAACCGGCTACCAAGTCATCCAACAAGACCGACCTCACCATTGAGCTAATCACTGGCGGGCAGATTGATATCTGGACATGCCTTGACCCGAACGCGGGCCGTAGCCGCAAGTATCACAAGGCCATTGTTGATGAAGCGGGTTTCATTCCGGGACTTGAGGAAATTTTTAATCTGGCAATCGAGCCCACGTTACTGGACTACGGCGGCAGCGCGATTGTGTGCGGGACGCCGAAGGACATTACCGAGGATAATTTTTTCTACAAGCTATGCAACAACAAGATTGCTAGTGAAAATTGGCCGACAGTGTGGCGGGAGTTCCACCAGCCAACATCAACCAATCCATTTCTTCCCGCTGAAGAAGTAGCAGCGCTAAAGCGTACCAAGCCGCCGCTGGTGTATCAGCAGGAATACATGGCGGAATTCGTCAACTGGACTGGCGAATCGTTGTTCAGGGCCACTGATTTACTGGTTGACGGTCAGGGTGTGGCCTACCCGCAGAACTGTGAATTTGTGTTTGCGACTATCGACACCGCCGTGAAGGACGGACAGGAAAACGATGGAACTGGCGTTATCTACTGGGCAATCAACAAGTATGGATCGGGTGCGCCGCTGACGATTCTGGACTATGAGCTATTGCAGATCAGGAGTGACCTACAGGTTGCGTGGATACCGTCGATCTTTGCGCGTCTTGAAACGCTGGCGAAGGAGACTAAAGCCCGCTTTGGCTCGTTGATGGGCATCTACATCGAAGACAAGCAGAGCGGTTCTATGTTGATTCAACACGGCGAGCGTGCAGGGTGGAACACCCATGGGATTCCTGCTGAATTTACGCAGATAGGCAAGAGTGGGCGCGCACAGATCGCCATGGGTCCGGTCTTTGAACAGAAAGTGAAACTGAGCCAGTACGCGTTTGACAAGGTAGTTGAATTCAAAGGCAGCACCAGAAATCACTTGCTCACGCAGGTGACCGGCTTTCGTCTGGGCGACAAGGAAGCATACAAGCGCGCTGATGATCTCGCAGACTGTTTTTTCTACGGCGTCATGGCTACCTTTGAAGGTGAATCACCCGTGTTGTTTTGAGCAGATGTTTTAGTTGTACTTATTTGGAGAACATCATGAGCGACAAATCGTCTGGCCGTAACCCGGCAACCAATGCCGGTTCAGATTCGGCAATCCACCAGAAGGGCACAGCCAGCCAGCAATACGGCAGCGCGCCTGCACCGGGTGCAGCTACGCCTGTGACTGGCAAGCTATCTAGTGGATATGTTGGCAACGGCACACCGCCGAAGGCCGATCAACGTAGCGCAGTGAAATAAGGAGCGATCATGGCAACCATCAACATTCCGACTCCGATCAACGGACCAGCCGCCAGCCAGCTAGTAGATGGAAGCGGCACGCTTACCAGCGTAGCGAACATCATGCCGATTTTGAGCAATCCCGGTAATGCAATCCCGCCAGTAAATGGGGGGCCGCTGTACACCGGGTCTTTCACCGGCAGTGCGCCGATTGATGTTTCGTTCTATGACACCACCGCTGGCACGCTCGCCAATCCCGGCGCCCTCATTTGTACGGTGCGCTCTGCGAATGGCTACGCGCCTGTCAATCCCAATGCCGCGTACACGCATGGCCTGTACTGCATTCAGCGCAGCGCCAGCAGCATCGTCATTACCGCATAGGGAGTCGGCAATGAAAAATCATTCGCTGGAGGGGCTTAAACAGAAGGCCCAGCGCTTTACCTGCACGATGGTGTGCGGTACGACCGGAGCAGCGCAGAGTATTCGCGGGGTCACCGTAGTGGTGGAGTCCACGCCTATCACCTGCCTGTACGACAGCCCCGCAGATTCATTCCTATGGATCGTGTACGGGCAGTTCGTGCATGAGGATGAAGTGCGGGCGTTTCTGGATGAAGGCAAACCACCGGCCACCCCGAAGGAAATCAGTGTATCCGATGAACTAGCCAAGTTCGACCGGTATAGGGCGGACCTGTTGCCGGTACTCGCGACGCACGTACAGACCGAAGGCCGGGAGCAGTACGAGACGCTGGTGAGATTGAGTGAGCAGTGGGGCACGTTGTATTACGCACCCGGTGGTTATACGCAGTTACTCGAAGCTATCGAGCGAACGGCAAAACTGGGGCATGGGCCAGTGCCATTGAATGTGCTGGTGGGTAAGCAGGATGCCGCAGAGGCCGCATTACTCGACGTGGCAGAGCGCTTTATGGCTGAGTGCAAGCGGCTGGATATGTCATCAGTCAGTGCATGAGCACGCAATCAATTGCGCGAGGGAGCAAAGAACATGAATATCAGAAAACCCAAGGAGTCAGTGTTATCACTGGCAGTAGCTGCACGCCGTAACGGTTCGGTAGTCGTCGTGCTGGGGCCAGACAACACGCGAATTCTGTGTGAAGTCTGCCCGTTAAGACCATCCGGTCTGCGGTGGTTTGCAGATAATTTTGAAGTGCCTGCCAGCAAAATCTCGCACTTGCTCGACGTGATACAGCAGGGAGAACAACCATGCTCAAAACGGTAGCGGAAACACTGGCAATGCTGGCAGCAGAAGCCGAGCAGTTAGGGTATGTCGTCTTTGTATCCGGCAGGTTGCGTATTGATGCCGAGTATCACCGGGGGCAGACAATCTGGTTCATCAATGAGCGCCGATCCACGGCAGAGCAGGTAAGTATCTCGCTCGAAAAAGCCCGTGTAGCACGCCACACCGATCACCCTAGCATAGTCTAGAGAGGCATCATGGAGCCGCTAAGAGTATTTGCCTTGTCGTGCGTGAAACAGGCACAGACGCGGGTGTATGAAGGCCAGCCATACCGCCCATGGGACCGTCCCGGCGCACATTCGCTACCGCCGCCAGCGGAGCCAGCAAAGAAAAAAACCAAGGCCGACAGGAAACCCGCGCACGACAATCCCAATCTGGCGCGGGTAATCACGCCAAGAGGAAAAGCCCGATGGGTGTTATCAGCCGGGACAATCGCAGAAGTACGGCGGCGCATCAGCGCGTGTGATTCGCTTGGGCAGATTGCGCACTCCATGGGACTGTCACCCAGCACGGTGACCCGAATAGGGCAGAAAATGCGGGCGGCAGAAAAAGAAAAGGACGCCGAAGCGCCCCTTTCTGCACTGCCCATGCCTGCCAAACCGGGCCTTGCCCCACCTGACCCCACCGGGCCGCGCCCCACCTCGCCAAACCTGCCTTTCCCTGCCATAGCCAGCCCGAAGGCAGACGAGCCAGCCATGAGCACTACATGTGGACCACAACTGGGTTATCAAGAGCCAGTACGTACATTTGTTATCGACTGGAAAGCGAAATTTGATCGTATGGAGTTCACCAGTGCGCCCGCAAACTGTCTGCCGAAGAAACGCCCAAAGCGCGTTAGCACCATGACACACGGACAGCTACGCGAGGAAATGCGAGGACATACACGCGTACTCCCCAGCGCAATCAATTGCGCAGCAGCACCAGCAGCGCCAGCGGGTTTTGCGGGCGAGAAGGTTTTGAATGTTGAGCAAGCATGGAGAGAGACATGTACAGCCTAGAACAGATCAGACAGCAGGCACGCACGTCCACCCTATACGACGATCAACACCCAGAGGGCCAGCGGGGAATAATCCACCTGCTGCACGGCCACCTAATCACGTGCTGTTACCGCCCGGACGCAGATTGCTACGTGTGGTACATCGGCAGTGACCGTGCGCGGGAGAGCGAAGTACAGGCGTTGATAAATCAACATCGACAGTAGACCCCTAAAAGCCCGTTAAACAGGCCAAAACTCAATTTTTGGGGCGGGCGGCGAAGCCGGAAGCATGTGAAGTTTCACGCACACATAGGGGAGAGCAAAGAGACCCACTAAGGGCAGTTAAGCACGTGCAAACAGCACTAAACAGGTACGCAGTGCAAACACGTTCAACGGTTGTTCCTGAATCGCGCCTTTGCAGTTCGATCAGCGAAACACACACGATAGGCGCACCAGCAGCATTCATGCACCGCAGAGTACATAGGTGCATGTTCGTCCATCTGTCCTGCAAGGCCGGAAAGCGGACCAGCCCCGTGCGTGCGCTTGAAGAAATTTTCAGCCAGCCGCCGACAACACTTGTCGCGAGCTTCACCCATATGCATTTGGTGGTGTCTGGTGGAGTGCTGGTGGAATTTTCACGCGCAGACAACCGGCGAAAGTGCCGGGGACTTGATGGGTAAGGCGGTCCAGACGTTGATGTTCATTATGCTGGACAACAGACGGATGAAATGGCTGCGCAATTGATTGCGTAGAACTACCCGCGAAGCGTTAGCCTTTTACGATTCGCCATTCCGGATGCTTTTCCAGTGCGCTTTCCGGGACTTCATAGCGCCAGTAGGTTTCGCTGTGCGTAGTGGTGGTTTGCGCGGGGTTCTCCACCACTTGAAAGGGCCGTTCTAGCCCCTGTATTCCCGCGCAGGCTAGGTCTGCATCGGCCTTCTGTTCTGTCGTTACCCACACTATTGCAGTTTTCACGCTCCGCCCCCGCACAGTCAGATGTTCGCCAACTATGCAGAGGAATTGTCAAAAGGTAAACCGTGCACGGCGTCGCAATCAATTGCGCAGCTACCGCCGTTTGCCTGTTCGTATTTCCTCGCTGATACGGTCCATCTCTGCGGTAGCGGCCTGCCATTCGGCATCAGCCGCGTCCAGTTCGTCCAGATCATCCTGAGACGGTGATCCGTTGCCATGGGGTGCAAACTGTCTGGTGACGTTGATGAACGCCTTCTGCCGTCGATCAAAGGTCTGGCGTTCGCGGGCGATGGCCTGCTGTTCTTCAGCGCGCTGTTCTTCGGCGGTGGACATGATCAACACCTTGGGAATACACGAACGGCCAACATAGCACAGCCCACGCGTTTGAATTGCGCAGGCGCTACCCGCCGCCGAACCACACGGGATCACCGTGGATGGTGCGCTGTATGATTAAGGCAGACCAACAAGCACAGGCGGGGTGGCGATGAACAACAGGACAGTGGCAGTTGGAATGCTCTGTATGGGGTTGTTTGCTACCGCGTATGCGCAGCAGCCGCCGACAGACACCGACCTTAAGGCCGCGTACTGCATCGGCGTGATGCAGCAGGAAATTGCTCAAATCCCGCAGGGCATGCCCGCATCCATAGCGCAAAGCCGACAGGACCAGCTTAACCACTTGCAGGCGTATCTGGTGCCCCGCATGCAGTACGTCGATCCGCTGGGGCCCGCCGCTGCACGTGCACGCGGACAGACCGACAGCAAGGTAATCACCGATCCCGATATGATCGCGTGCACTTCGCGCTGCACGACACCACCGAACGTTGATCCGGCTACAGCAATGAAGCAATGCGCGCTGTCGTGCGACACCGAACACCGGCTACCACGGATATGGGCCTGCAATGACCTTTCGTGGTTGCCGTTCTAGTCTGTGCAGCAGTGACCTGCCAGTCCCGCGCTGTCAATGGCACCGGAGAAAGTATGGAAGAGTCCAAAGAAATACAACTCGAATCAAAGCATCGATTCCAGATAAACAATTTGACGGTCGAATTCGCGTTAATGGGAAAGTCACATGTATTCCCTTATAAAGATGCGACCGTCACCATTACCCTGCCGAAGGCCGAAAGTATTGCTGAACACCCCGATGAATTTTATATCGCGGGAACATCTTCATACCGGATGGAGGGCGAAAAAAAAGTCCTTCTCACGGTGAATGTCGGGGTCGTCAACGTGAGCGTGAAACCCGGTGAAAGTGTTGCCCTGCCCTCGGTGGTGTTAGGCAAAAATCCGATTGGTGCGGCTTTGATTCCAGAAGACGTTAAACCCCGGCTGAAAGAAATTGGCGAACGTACCGATGACATTGCCAGTAACGCATTTGAATACTGGCTTACGGTCATGAGATGGCGATGCGATAACCATCGCATTGGCCGACCGCCGCTCCCAGGTCCCAATATCCTATGGCAGAATTTTCTGCTTGATGCCGAATCGAAGCAAATAGTGTGGTCGATTGCCGGGCAAATCAGAATTGTCTCGCATAGAGAAGTCACTACCACGGGATGGGCCGACACGCAGGCCTCTCTTCAGGCCTGCGAGGAGGTGCCTGTTTATATCCTTCTGCTAAATGATGCGCGGGAATATTTTCTTCGACACGAATATCGTCGCGCGATAATCGACCTCGCCATTGCCTGCGAGGTTTTTATGAGAACGATAGTGCTGAGGACCCTGCCGAAAAATCTGGATGCCGATATGCGTGCGATGATCGAGGAAGCCAACATTAACCAGTACCGTAAAAAATTTCTTCCCAATCTATTAACTAAAGAAGGGCAGGTGGCGCTTAAAAAACTGAACGAGGCGCATCTTAACTCGCTGTTCGATGCCAGAAATAAAATTATGCACGTGGCGAAGGACGACCGGGCCACCAACGAAAATTGCACTCGTTTTATCAAGGCCACGGCTACATTATTTGAAATGGAGAAGAACATCGCAAACCCTTCGCATGATTCGGGCGTGACCACGCTATGAGTATCGCTGTCTGTGCGATCAAGCAGTTACCGCGCAGCAGATTCGATACCCAAGTGCTTGCGGATGACCTCATTCGACCAGTAAGGCCGTGGATCGCCGCCAGTGGGTGCGGGAATGTGGCCGCGTGCCAGTCGTTTGAACACCGTGCTATACGAACAGTGGAGCAGGTACATCAGGTGCTGGACGCGTACGCTACCCGGACCGCGTAGGTATTCGAGAGTGACGGGTTTCGGCTGAACCCGGTAGGCCGGTGCGTCTGTCTGCGGAGCAGCAGGCGCTGGCTTGGCTGGCGTTACAAATTTCACGGACATACGAGTCCCCTTACTGGCCGGACTCCATTCCGTCGTTAGCAAGCAACACGCGCCGGAAAATAATTAGCGCGATCTAACTACAAGTGAATCATTCTAGCGCGTTATTAATAGCGCTGCTTGTCATATCGAGCCGTTATGGCAGGAAGGGGCCGGTTACCAGTGCGTCCAGATAATCCGACCAGCAGCGCATCAACTCCACACGCTGGCCGTAGTATGTCGCCTTGTTGTAACTCGCCTCGACCTTGTTCTTTTTGCCGTGTGCCAGTACCGCCTCGACGTATCGCGGTTCAATGTCCGCTTCATTGGCCTGAGTGCTGAACGTGCTGCGGAAACCGTGTGGGGTAAATTCCTTCGCCGTAAGCCGGTAGACGGCCTCACGCGCCGACGATTGCGGCATGGGTCGCGCCGGGTCGTTTTCATTCTTGAACAGCAGGCCGGTTGTTCCGCTGACGTGCTGTAGCTCTCCGAGCAGCGCCACCACCTGACGGCTGAGCGGGACGATATGCAGGCGCTTCATTTTCATACGGGCCGCTGGGATCGTCCACCGTGCGCCCGGTAGATCAAACTCCGACCAGTCGGCACACCGCAACTCCGACGACCGCACGCACGTGTGAGCGAGCAACAGCAGCATCAACCGGATGCGCCGATCACCCTTGTAGACATTCACGGACTGTACGAGGGTCCGCAGTTCGGACGGGCCAAGCGCGGGGCTGTTGACGGTTTCAGGGGCAGGGGCGGCGGTTTTGGTTTTCATGCCCGCCATGGGATTTACTGCTATCTCGCCGCCGTCTGCCGCGTGTTCGAGTGAGGCATTCAGCCACTGCTTGATCAGCCGCGCCACGCTGGGGGTGTTCGCGGCAATCGCCACGATGGCGTCCTTGATTTCCTTGCGGGTGACCTGTGCGACAGGACGCGCACCCAAGGCCGTATCGGGGCCGCAGTACCGGGTTAGATAGGTCTCGACCTGCAACGCGTAGGACGGCACCCAGCCCGAGCGGCTGGCCTTGAACCAGCTTTCGACCGTAGTCCAGACCGTGGCGGCTTTTGTCGCCTCAACGGCTTTGGCCTTGTCTGCGGCTTTGGCGGTGCGGTGCTGGGGCGGGTGCTGGCCTTTCTGCACGTAATCGGCCCATGCTTTGGCCTGTGCTGCTTCTGCCTGCTTGATCGACATGGCGGGCCACACGCCCACCTTGACCTCATATTGACCGTCCGCGCCCTTGGCAGGATCAAACAGCCGGTACGCCCAGCGCCACGTCCGCACACCCTTGAGGGACGTATACAGATAGAGGCGGTTTCGATGCCCCAGCTTTGAACCGGGCAGGGCCTTTTCAATGTCGGCCTTGGTGAGTTCCTTGGGGCTGTCCGGTTGCAACTTCGATTGTTGCGTGGGCGTTACTAATGACAGGACAGGGGCGGCGGGCATGGCGGGGTTCCTTGGAAAAATTCCACCAGAATTCCACCAAATTTTAACGCAGAACGCGCCAGATTGATTTAGCTGTCTACCCAGAAAGCCCTAATTGGCAAGGGTTTAGCGCCAGTACGCGCCAGATCGAAATACTATCCTCGATGGTTGAGCGTAATAGCCATGAGTCGGGCCTGAAATGCGATTTATTGCAAGATTATCGCACCATATTCCAGCTGCCGCAGGGTTTTGCCATGGTTTTGCAATATGGTGGTGGGCGAGGAGGTGCAACCCGCCTGCGGCAAACGGGAGCTACCGCGCAGGTTGAGTCGGCCGATAGTCACGTGCTATAATCTTTGGCTAAGTCGATCTCTGTCTTATTTTGTTGCTCCATTGGTCACTCTGATGAGCGCAAACTGACAGGAAAGGCACCTCGTAGCGATAGTTGCCTGCGCTACAGGTAAGGCAGCACCAAGGCAGCAGACTCGCAAGCCGGCGCACCCAGGGTGTCCGTCGCGTTCAGCCAAAAAAGGCAGCGCGGCAGATACGGCAGCCGGCTTAAGACCCAACCCTCGCGGAGATTTTCATGGCAGTTACCATGCGTCAAATGCTGGAAGCCGGTGTCCACTTCGGTCACCAAACGCGCTTCTGGAACCCGAAGATGGCCCCCTTCATTTTCGGCCATCGCAACAAGATTCACATCATCAACCTCGAAAAGACGCTGCCGATGTACAACGATGCGCTGAAGTACGCGCGTCAACTGGCGGCGAATCGCGGCACGATCCTGTTCGTCGGCACGAAGCGTCAATCGCGCGACACGATCGCTGAAGAAGCGCAACGCGCTGGCATGCCTTACGTCAACGCACGCTGGCTCGGCGGCATGCTGACCAACTTCAAGACGCTGAAGGTCTCGATCAAGCGCCTGAAGGACATGGAAGCATCGCTGGAAGCCGGCGAAACCGAACGCATGAGCAAGAAAGAAGCGCTCCTGTTCGAACGCGAAATGGCCAAGCTGCAAAAGTCGATCGGCGGCGTGAAAGACATGGGCGGTATTCCGGACGCGATCTTCGTGGTCGACGTCGGCTACCACAAGATTGCCGTGACCGAAGCGAACAAGCTCGGCATTCCGGTCATCGCCGTGGTCGACACGAACCACTCGCCGGAAGGCATCGACTACGTGATCCCGGGTAACGACGACGCTTCGAAGGCTGTCGCTCTGTACACGGCTGGCGTGGCTGACGCAATCGTCGAAGGCCGTGCTAACGCGGTCAACGAAGTGGTGCAAGCTGCTCGCGGTGGTGACGGCGACGAGTTCGTCGAGGTCAACTCGGAAGCGTAAAGCTGCCCCGTGTCCGGCAAAAAAGGGGGCTTTCTACAGGCCCCCTTTTTTTAAGCCGCGACAAAGTAGTGGTGTGCTGTGAGTAGTGCTGAAACGTAGTCCGTAAAAAATACGTGCGACGTTGAAACGAATTCTTGCCGCCGGTATCGAAGTCCGGGCGGCGTGTGACAAGACGGAACTCAAGGAGCAAATGATGGCGGCAATTACCGCAAGCATGGTTGCAGAACTGCGCGCAAAGACCGACGCGCCGATGATGGAATGCAAGAAGGCGCTGACGGAAGCTGAAGGCGACATGGCGCGCGCTGAAGAGCTGCTGCGCGTGAAGCTGGGCAACAAGGCCAGCAAGGCAGCATCGCGCGTGACGGCTGAAGGCGTGGTTGCATCGTTCATCGGCGGCAACGCTGGTTCGCTGGTCGAACTGAACTGCGAAACCGACTTCGTTTCGAAGAACGACGACTTCCTGGCTTTCTCGAAGACGGTCGCTGAACTGGTCGCTACGCAAAACCCGGCTGACGTCGCTGCCCTGTCGGCACTGCCGCTGGACGGCTCGACGGTTGACGCAGTGCGTCTGGCGCTAGTCGGCAAGATCGGTGAAAACCTGTCGATCCGCCGTTTCGTGCGTTTCGAAACCTCGAACAAGCTGGCAGCGTACCTGCACGGCACGCGTATCGGCGTGCTGGTCGAGTACACCGGCGCGGACGAGCAGGTCGGCAAGGACGTGGCAATGCACATCGCCGCCATGAAGCCGGTCTCGCTGTCGTCGGACGACGTCCCGGCGGATCTGATCGCCAAGGAGCGCAGCATTGCTGAGCAGAAGGCTGCTGAATCGGGCAAGCCGGCTGAAATCGTCGCCAAGATGGTCGACGGCAGCGTGCAGAAGTACCTGAAGGAAGTGTCGCTGCTGAACCAGACGTTCGTTAAGAACGACAAGCAGACGATCGAACAGATGCTGAAGGCTGGCAACGCGAGCGTGCAGAAGTTCGCGCTGTTCGTGGTCGGCGAAGGCATCGAGAAGAAGCAGGACGACTTCGCAGCTGAAGTGGCCGCTCAAGTCGCTGCTGCAAAGCAACAATAAGTCTCGCTTAAGCTTCAGTTAGTACTGTTGGACCCGCGGCGGAGCAAGACTTTGCCGCGGTCGGCAGCGCCGCAA
Organism: Paraburkholderia nemoris; assembly: GCF_905221015.1. Taxonomy (NCBI): domain Bacteria; kingdom Pseudomonadati; phylum Pseudomonadota; class Betaproteobacteria; order Burkholderiales; family Burkholderiaceae; genus Paraburkholderia; species Paraburkholderia nemoris. The sequence goes on from NZ_CAJNBO010000018.1 coordinate 96,098, forward strand.
GGCTGCACGCGGGTGACCCTCGCGGCGCACGCCGCTGGCGGACCCCAGGGTTCGTCAATTTGGCGACGCTTGCCCGAATCAGCATTTCACCCCTACATTAGTCCCTTGTTGTTGCCCTGTTCTGCGCGATCTGGATACCTCTATGCCCACTGCCTATAAACGCGTCCTGCTCAAACTCTCCGGTGAAGCTCTGATGGGCGACGATGCCTTCGGCATCAATCGCGCGACCATCGAACGAATGGTAGCGGACGTGGCCGAAGTGGTCCGTCTCGGAACGCAGTTGGCCGTGGTGATCGGCGGCGGTAATATTTTCCGCGGCGTCGCGGGCGGCGCGGCCGGTATGGATCGCGCCACGGCCGACTACATGGGCATGCTGGCCACCATGATGAACGCGCTGGCGCTGCAGGACGCAATGCGCCACGCCGGCATCGAAGCGCGCGTGCAATCCGCGCTGCGTATGGACCAGGTGGTCGAGCCTTACATCCGCCCGCGTGCGATTCGCCAGCTCGAAGAAGGCAAAGTCGTGATTTTCGCCGCCGGTACCGGCAACCCGTTTTTCACGACCGATACGGCCGCCGCGCTGCGCGGTTCGGAAATCGGCGCGGAAGTCGTGCTAAAAGCCACTAAGGTGGACGGCGTTTATTCGGCCGATCCCAAGAAAGACCCGAGCGCGACCCGTTACACCACGATCAGCTTCGACGAAGCCATCGGCCGCAATCTGCAGGTGATGGACGCCACGGCGTTCGCGCTGTGCCGTGACCAGAAGCTGCCGATCCGGGTGTTTTCGATCGTCAAGCCGGGTGCGCTCAAGCGCATCGTACAAGGCGAGGACGAGGGCACCCTCGTCCACGTGTAAACTCTCGTTCACATAACGTGGGCTTTAACGCGAGCCCAGGCCGCCGCATAGTGCGCGCGCTGGCCGGCTCGCACCGTTTTGAAGGTTCGGAGGTTTAAAAATGTCTGTGGCTGATATCAGGAAGGGCGCTGAACAAAAGATGCAGCGTTCCATCGACGCGTTCAAGAACGACCTGTCGAAGATCCGCACGGGCCGTGCACACACGGGCCTGCTCGATCACATCCAGTGCGACTACTACGGTTCGCCGGTGCCGATTTCGCAGGTCGCGAATCTGACGCTGATCGACGCACGCACGATCGGCGTGCAGCCGTGGGAAAAGAAGATGGTCCAGGTCGTCGAGAAGGCAATCCGCGAGTCGGACCTCGGTCTGAACCCGGCTACGCAGGGCGACGTGATCCGCGTGCCGATGCCCGCGCTGACTGAAGAACGCCGCCGCGAACTGACCAAAGTGGTCAAGAGCGAGGCGGAAACGGCCAAGGTTGCTGTCCGTAACCTGCGCCGTGATGCAAACGAGCAACTGAAGAAGCTCGTGAAAGACAAAGAAATTTCTGAGGATGACGAGCGCCGTGCAGGTGACGACGTTCAGAAACTGACGGACAAGTTCGTCACGGAAATCGACAAGCTTGTAGTGACCAAAGAAGCCGAGATCATGACGGTCTGAGGCCGGTTGGCTCAGCACCTTTCAGATCTCCACTTCTTTTTTTGCAGTCACTGTCCCGACGGCCATGACCTATACCAGCTCAACCGTGCGCGTGCCTGATGTCGCCGCGGTGCCGCGACATATCGCGATCATCATGGACGGCAACGGCCGTTGGGCGACCCAGCGCCGTCTGCCGCGCGTGGCCGGCCATACGCGCGGCGTCGACGCAGTGCGTGCGGCCGTCGAGGCCTGCGCCCGGCAGGGCGTCGAATACCTGACGCTGTTTGCCTTCAGCTCGGAAAACTGGCGCCGCCCGAACGACGAAGTGTCGTTCCTGATGCGCCTGTTCGTTACCGCGCTGGAGCGCGAGATCGGCAAGCTGCACGCGAACGGCATCCGTCTGCGCGTGGTTGGCGATCTGTCGAAGTTCGATACCCGCATCCGCGATCTGATCAAGCGCGCGGAGACCAAAACCGCGCGCAACACCCGTCTCACGCTCACCATCGCTGCCAACTACGGCGGTCGCTGGGACATCATGCAGGCCACCCGCAAGCTCGCCGAACAATCGGCGCTGGCGGGCAAGGCGGTCGAGGTGAACGAGGACTCGTTCGCCGAACACCTGTCGATGGCCTATGCGCCGGAGCCGGACCTCTTTATCCGCACCGGCGGCGAGCGCCGCGTCAGCAACTTCCTGCTCTGGCAACTCGCCTACACCGAGTTCTACTTCACCGACACGTTCTGGCCGGATTTCGACGCCGACGCGCTCGGCCACGCCATCGCATCCTACGCGGAGCGTGAGCGCCGCTTCGGCCGCACCAGTGCTCAGCTCGAGCCGCAATCGCAGAACGTCGATTCGCTTCCATGCTAAAAACCCGTGTCATCACGGCGATCATCCTGCTGGCGATCTTCCTGCCGGTCACGCTGTTCGCGCCGGTGGGCGCGTTCGGCGCGCTGATCGCCTTCGTCGTCGTGTTCGCCGCGTGGGAGTGGGCGCGTCTGCTGAAGCTCGGCGGCGCGGGCCCGGTCATTTACGCGCTGGTCGCAGCGGTGGCGCTGGTCGCGAGCACGCGACTCGGCACCGGCGTGGAGGAACCCCGGCCGCTCTTTCAGGCGGCCGCTATTTTCTGGGTGATCGCGGGGCCGTATGTGCTCCTGCGCAAGCCGACCCTCGCGCAAGGCGCATGGCGCGCGTTTCTATTCGTTGCCGGCATTGTGGTATTCGTCGCGTGCTGGCATGCTCTCGTCGCCGCGCGCATGCAGGGCGTGGCCTTCGTGCTGTCGCTGCTCCTATTGGTATGGCTGGCCGATATCGGCGCATACTTCTCCGGAAAAGCTTTCGGAAAACACAAGCTGGCGCCTGCCATCAGCCCGGGTAAGACTTGGGAGGGCGCGATCGGCGGTTGGCTGGTGGTGATGATCGTCGCGGCGGCGGCGGTCTTTTTGCACGCGTTCGAGCCGACCCTGTATTCTGCGCTGCTGGCGCAATGGGGCGCCGTACGTACGCTGCTCGCACTGACCCTGTTGGTGGCATTCAGCGTGGTGGGCGACCTGTTCGAATCCATGATGAAACGCCAGGCCGGAGTGAAAGATTCAAGCGGCCTGTTGCCTGGGCACGGTGGCGTACTCGACCGCATCGATGCATTGTTGCCGGTGCTGCCGCTTGCCATGCTGCTGCTCGGCTAGAGAAAGAGATATGCAAAAACGTCTGACATTGCTCGGTTCCACGGGCTCGATTGGAGACAGCACGCTCGACGTCGTCGCGCGTCATCCCGAACGCTTTTCGGTTTACGCGCTCACGGCGCATCGCAACGGTGACAAGCTCGTCGAGCAATGCCTGCGCTTTCAGCCTGAAGTCGCGGTAGTCGGCGACGCCGACACGGCCGCGCAGGTCGCGGCGAAGTTGCGCGAAGCGGGTTGCAAGACAGAGGTCACGTACGGGCCGCAGGCGCTCGTCGACGTGTCGAAGAGTGACGGCTGCGATACGGTGGTGGCGGCAATCGTCGGTGCGGCAGGCCTCGCGCCGAGTCTCGCTGCCGCGCGCGCCGGCAAGCGCATCCTGCTCGCTAACAAGGAAGCGCTGGTCATGTCCGGCGCAATCTTCATGGACGCGGTGCGTGACAACGGTGCCGTGCTGCTGCCGGTCGACAGCGAACACAACGCGATTTTCCAGTGCCTGCCCCGCGAAGCCGCGCAGCATGGCGGCGTCTCGAAGATCATCCTGACCGCCTCGGGCGGCCCGTTCCGCACGCGCGAACCGGCCACGCTGGTCGACGTCACGCCGGACGAGGCCTGCAAGCATCCGAACTGGGTTATGGGCCGTAAGATTTCGGTCGACTCGGCCACGATGATGAACAAGGGCCTCGAAGTGATCGAGGCGCACTGGCTCTTCGATCTGCCGGGCGAGCGTATCGAAGTGCTGATTCACCCGCAAAGTGTGATCCATTCGATGGTGTCGTACGCCGACGGCTCGGTGCTCGCGCAACTGGGCAATCCCGACATGCGTACGCCGATCGCGCATGCGCTGGCATTTCCGGACCGCGTCGATTCGGGCGTGGCGCAACTGGATCTGCTGCAGGTCGCATCGCTGTCGTTTGAAAAACCGGATTACACGCGCTTCCCGTGTCTTGCGCTCGCGGTGAAGGCGCTGGCCGAGGGAGGCCTCGCGAGCGCGGCGCTCAATGCCGCGAACGAAGTCGCTGTGGAGGCGTTCCTGTCGCACCAGATCGGTTTCATGGCAATCGCTCAGGTCGTCGACGCCGTACTCAATGCGTTGCCGAACCGCAGCGCGCACGCGCTGGAAGACGTGATCGAAGCGGACGCGGCCGCGCGCCGCGCCGCTGCCGACTTCATCGCGCGCCTGCCTGACGGCGCCCGTCGCACGGAACGCGCCGTCCAGTGAGGCGCCTATGAACCTGCTGATCGAACTGCTTGCCTTCGCGGTCGCGATTGGCGTACTCGTGGTCGTCCACGAGTACGGGCATTACAGCGTCGCGCGTTTGTGCGGCGTCAAGGTGCTGCGTTTTTCGATCGGCTTCGGCAAGCCGCTGTTCCAATGGGTGAGCCCGAAGACGGGCACCGAATGGACGATTGCCGCGCTGCCGCTGGGCGGCTACGTGAAGATGCTCGACGAGCGCGAGACCGGCGGGGCGCCGATTCCCGCTGAAGCCTTGCCGCACGCGTTCAACCGGCAATCGGTGTGGCGTCGTTTCGCGATCGTCGCGGCCGGTCCGGTCGCGAATTTCCTGCTTGCCATCGTGCTGTTCGCACTTGTGTTCGCCACGGGCGTGACGGAGCCGGCGGCCGTAGTGGCTGCGCCTGCACCGAATACGCCGGCCGCGCTGGCCGGTTTCGACGGTGGCGAAACGATTGTTGCGGTGCGTGCAGAGAACGCCGGCGAATCCGAGCGAGTGCGGTCGTGGTCCGACCTGCGCTGGAAATTGCTGGGCGCGGCATTCGATCACAAGCGCGTCGTGCTGAGCGCAAAAGATGCTCACGGCACCTCGGATTTCCAGCTGGATCTGCGTGGCATCACTGAGAAAGACGTCGACGACGACTTTATGTCGCGCCTTGGTTTCGAGCCGGGCGGCGGCAAGCTGACGGTCGCCGGGGTGCAGCCGGGTAGCGCGGCGCAAAAGGCAGGCCTTGCGGTGGGCGACCGTCTGCGCGCGATCAACGGTATCCCTACCGACAATGCCACGGCCTTCATCGCTTATGTAAAATCGCACGCGGGCACACCCGTGACGCTGCAGGTAGAGCGTGATGGGCAAGCCGCGGGCAAGCTGGAAGACGTTCGCATCGTCCCGCAGTCGCAGCGCGATGACGCGACCGGGCAGCAGATCGGCCGTATCGGTGCGGAACTCGCCACCCAGGTGCCGTCGATCGACGTGCGTTACGGGCCGGTCGAAAGCCTGCAACTGGGCGCGCGCCGTACGTGGGATCTGGCCGTTTATTCGGTGCGGATGTTCGGACGGATGATCGTCGGCGAGGCATCGCTCAAGAATCTTTCTGGCCCCGTGACGATCGCCGATTACGCAGGAAAGAGCGCACGTCTAGGTCCTTCTGCATTCCTGTCGTTCCTGGCCCTTGTCAGTATTAGCCTCGGCGTACTGAACCTGTTACCAATTCCGGTATTGGACGGGGGTCATCTGTTATATTATTTGGTTGAAGCTGTAACCGGCAAAGTTGTCTCCGATCGCTGGCAACTCGTTTTTCAGAGGGCGGGTCTCGCCTGCATCGTCGCGTTGTCGGCGATTGCGCTGTTCAACGATCTGGCTCGTTTAATCCATTTTTAAAGTGTCTGGCGGCGTTCACGATGGCGACCGCCCGACCTGATGCAGCTATACACACTGGGGAAGCACGTTGTTTAAACCTCATCGCTTTGTTCCAAAGACGGTTATAGCCGCGGCGTTTGCCGCGCATGGGCTGGTTGCTCACGCAACGACGCCCTTCGTGGTGCAAGACATCCGGATCGAGGGATTGCAACGCGTCGAACCCGGTACCGTGTTCGCGTACCTGCCCATCAAGCAAGGCGACACCTTTAGCGACGACAAGGCTTCCGAAGCCATTCGCGCGCTGTACGCCACGGGCTTTTTCAACGACGTCAAGATCGCGACGGAAGGCAATGTCGTCATCGTGCAGGTGCTGGAACGTCCGGCTATCGGCACGATCGACTTTGCCGGCATTCACGAGTTCGACAAGGAAAACCTGACCAAGGCGCTGCGCGCGGTCGGTTTGTCGCAAGGCCGTTATTACGACAAGGCACTCGTCGACAAGGCCGAGCAGGAACTGAAGCGCCAGTACCTGACGCGCGGCTACTACGCCGCTGAAGTCACCACCACGATCACGCCGATCGACCGCAATCGCGTGTCGGTGCTGTTCTCGGTGGCCGAAGGTCCGAGCGCGAAGATCCGCCAGATCAACTTCATCGGCAACAAGGCGTTCAGCACGGGTACGCTGCGCGACGAAATGCAGCTGTCCACGCCGAACTGGTTCTCGTGGTACACGAAGAACGACCTGTACGCGAAAGACAAGCTCACCGGCGACCTCGAAAACGTCCGCTCGTATTACCTGAATCGAGGCTACCTCGAGTTCAACATCGACTCGACGCAGGTGTCGATTTCGCCGGACAAGAAGGACATGTATCTGACGGTCACGCTGCACGAAGGCGAGCCGTACACGATCAACAGCATCAAGCTGGCTGGTAACCTGCTCGACCGCGAGCCGGAGCTGAGCAAGCTCATCAAGATCAAACCGGGTGACCGCTTCTCGGCTGAAAAGCTGCAAGCCACCACCAAGGCGATCGTCGATAAGCTCGGCGAATACGGCTATGCGTTCGCCACGGTCAACGCGCAGCCGCAGATCGATCAGGAGCACCATAAGGTCGACCTGACGCTGCAAGTGGACCCGAGCCGCCGTGTGTACGTGCGCCGCATCAACGTGGTCGGCAACACGCGCACCCGCGACGAAGTGGTGCGCCGCGAAATGCGCCAGCTCGAAAGCTCGTGGTTCGATTCGAACCGCCTCGCCCTGTCGAAAGACCGGATCAACCGTCTCGGCTACTTCACCGACGTGGACGTGACCACGGTGCCGGTGGAAGGCACGCCCGACCAGGTCGATGTGGACGTCAAGGTGGCTGAAAAGCCGACCGGCGCGATCACGCTGGGTGCGGGCTTCTCGTCGACGGACAAGGTGGTGCTCTCGGCCGGCGTGTCACAGGACAACGTGTTCGGTTCGGGTACGAGTCTCGCGGTGAACGTGAATACCGCCAAGACCTACCGTACCTTGACGGTCACGCAGGTCGACCCGTACTTCACGGTCGACGGCATCAAGCGGATTACCGACGTCTACTACCGTACGTACCAGCCGCTGTACTACTCGACGGATTCGAGCTTCAAGATCGTCACGATCGGTGGCGACCTGAAGTTCGGTATTCCGTTCTCCGAAGTCGACACGGTGTACTTCGGCGCGGGTCTCGAGCAGAACCAGCTGGATATCGACGCGAACACGCCGCAAAGCTATATCGACTACGTGCACGAATTCGGCCGTGTGTCGAACAACGTGCCGATCACGGTGGGTTGGTCGCGCGACGCGCGTGACAGCGCACTGGTGCCGAGCCGTGGTTACTTCACGCAGGCGAACGCCGAATACGGCACGCCGATCGGCGGCACGCAGTACTACAAGGCCGACATCAACGCGCAGTACTATTATTCGTTCTCGCGCGGTTTCGTGCTGGGCTTCAACTTCCAGGGCGGTTACGGTAACGGCCTCGGCGGCAAGCCATATCCGATTTTCAAGAACTACTACGCGGGCGGTATCGGTTCGGTGCGGGGCTACGAGCCGAGCTCGCTGGGTCCGCGCGATGCGAAGACGAACGACCCGATCGGCGGCTCGAAGCTGCTGGTGGGTAACGTCGAGCTGACGTTCCCGCTGCCGGGCACCGGCTACGACCGCACGTTGCGTGTCTTCACGTTCTTGGACGGCGGTAACGTCTGGGGTACGGAAGGCAACAGCATCGGCGCGAACGGCCTGCGTTATGGCTACGGTGTCGGTCTTGCGTGGATCTCGCCGATCGGCCCGCTCAAGCTCAGCTTGGGCTTCCCGCTCACGAAGCACACGGGCGACCAGTATCAGAAGTTCCAGTTCCAGATCGGGACGGCATTCTGATCCGGCGGAGGGCGGCCCGGGCCTTTACGGGCGGCTTCCGGCGGTGGGCCCGGCCAAACTACAGTATCGAGAGGATGACTTTGCGAACCGGTATGTTTTCGAAACGTGTGGCTTGCGCGCTGGCGCTGGCAATGACGCTGGGTGTCGGCGTAGCAGGGGTCGCGCACGCCCAGGAAGCCAGGATCGCTGCGGTGAATTCGGACCGTATCCTGCGTGAATCGGCTGCGGCGAAGGCTGCGCAGGTCAAGCTCGAGGCGGAGTTCGCCAAGCGCGACAAGGATCTGGCCGACATGGCGCAGAAGCTGAAGTCGATGTCGGACTCGCTCGACAAGAACGGTGCGTCGATGTCGGCCGCCGATCGCGCGCAGAAGCAGCGCGATCTGTCGCAGCTGGATACGGACTTTCAGCGCAAGCAGCGCGAGTTTCGCGAGGACCTGAACCAGCGCCGCAACGAAGAGCTGGCGGCGGTGCTCGACCGGGCCAACAAGGTGATCAAACAGATCGCCGAGCAGCAGCACTACGACCTGATCGTTCAGGAAGCGGTGTACGTGAGCCCGCGCATCGACATTACCGATCAGGTGCTCAAGGCACTGGCAGCCTCAGGCAACTGAACGCACGCGCCGCGCGCTGGGCGCCGGCCGGGTTGTAGCGCAAGGCCGTAGAACTGACAAGTTGGACTGATTGTGCAGCAACCATCTCGCATGGGATCGGAGACAGAGGATAGGCATGGCATTTACGCTTGAGGACATCGTCCAGCGGTTCGGCGGTGAAGTAGTCGGAGAGGGTTCGCAGCGCGTCGGCAGTCTGGCGCCGCTCGACCAGGCAGGCCCGGACCAGCTGGCGTTCCTCGCCAATCCGAAGTACCTGTCGCAGGTCGAGACGACCCGTGCAGGCGCGGTGTTGATCAATGCCGACGATCTCTCGAAACTCAGCTCTCTTACAGGCCGTAACTTCATCGTCACGCCGAATCCGTACGCTTACTTCGCGCGCGTCGCGCAGACGTTCATCGACATGGCAGCGCCCAAGGCGGTGCCCGGTGTGCACCCGAGCGCGACGATCGACCCGTCGGCCCAGATTGCTGCAAGCGCGGTGATCGGTCCGCACGTCACGGTGGAAGCGGGCGCGGTGATCGGCGAAAACGTGCGTCTGGACGCCAACGTGGTGATCGGCCGCGGCACGAAAATCGGTGCAGGCTCACATCTGTATCCGAACGTCGCGGTGTATTACGGCTGCAAAATCGGTGAGCGCGTGATTGTGCACGCCGGCGCGGTGATCGGCTCTGACGGCTTTGGCTTCGCGCCGGATTTCGTGGGTGAAGGTGACGCGCGTACCGGCAGCTGGGTCAAAATTCCGCAGGTCGGCGGTGTGTCGATCGCGGCGGACGTTGAAATCGGTGCGAACACCACCATCGACCGCGGCGCGATGGCTGACACGATCATCGAAGAGTGCGTGAAAATCGACAACCTCGTGCAGATCGGCCACAACTGCAAGGTCGGCGCTTACACCGTGATCGCCGGCTGTGCGGGCATTGCGGGCAGTACCACGATCGGCCGTCATTGCATGATTGGCGGCGCGGTTGGGATCGCCGGGCACGTCACGCTGGCTGACTATGTGATCGTCACGGCGAAGTCGGGCGTCTCGAAGTCCTTGCTGAAGCCTGGCCTGTACACCAGCGCATTCCCGGCTGTGAACCACGCCGACTGGAACAAGAGCGCTGCTTTGCTGCGTAACATCGACAAACTTCGCGATCGTATCAAGGCGCTTGAAAATGCCGCCTCGGCGGGCCAGCCAGCCAGCGCGGCAAGCAATTCCGCAGGCGACAAAGCCTGAGGTATCAGGCAGACCCGCAGGCAGACCCGCACGCTGACCCGCGGGTCAACCCGCACAACAATCCGCGGGCCAACCGGCCGGTACCGCGTAAAATAGCGGGCAAGCATCAGGAAGCAAAGTCGGTTGCCGTGACCGGGTGGCATGGCCGCCGGGTTTCGGCAAGCGTCGGCAGCACGCGTTACCAACCCACCTGCACCAGCATCCGCAGTCATCATCGCGCAGTCAATGCGTGAGTAGAAACACCATGAGCACCGAAAAAATCAATCTCGACATTCATAAGATTCTCACGCTGCTGCCCCATCGTTACCCGATCCTGCTGGTCGACCGGGTGCTCGAACTCGAGCCGCATAAGAGCATCAAAGCGTTGAAGAACGTGTCGATCAATGAGCCGTATTTCCAGGGTCACTTTCCGACCCGTCCGGTGATGCCCGGCGTGCTGATCCTCGAAGCGCTCGCGCAAACGGCAGCCCTGCTGACGTTTTCTGAAGAGCCGAGCGATCCGTCGAACACGCTGTATCTGTTCGTGGGCATCGACAACGCGCGTTTCAAGCGCGTGGTGGAACCGGGCGATCAGTTGATCCTGAACTGCACGTTCGAGCGTCATATGCGCGGCATCTGGAAGTTCAAGGCGCGCGCCGAAGTGGATGGTGTCGTGGCGGCGGAAGCCGATCTGATGTGCGCGGTGCGGCACACGGACAAAGACGCTTGAAGCCGGTGTCCGGACGGTCAGCGGCTTATCCCGAGCGCTGCGAACTCCGGCTACGCCCATCCAGACAACGCAACAGAATCAGAAGCGAGGACGCATGAGCAGGATTCATCCCACTGCGATCGTCGAACCGGGCGCACAACTCGACGAATCCGTCGAAATCGGACCGTATGCCGTCATCGGCGCACATGTGACGATCGGCGCACGGACCACGGTCGGTTCGCACAGCGTGATCGAAGGTCACACCACGATCGGCGAAGACAACCGCATCGGCCACTATGCATCGGTCGGCGGCCGTCCGCAGGATATGAAGTACAGGGACGAGCCGACCCGGCTCGTGATCGGCAATCGCAACACGATCCGTGAATTCACCACGATCCACACCGGCACGGTGCAGGACTCGGGCGTCACCACACTGGGCGACGACAACTGGATCATGGCCTACGTGCACATCGGCCACGACTGCCACGTCGGCAACAACGTGATTCTGTCGAGCAATGCGCAGATGGCCGGCCATGTGACGATTGGCGACCATGCGATTATCGGCGGCATGTCGGGCGTGCATCAGTTCGTGCGCATCGGCGCGCATTCGATGCTGGGCGGCGCTTCGGCACTCGTGCAGGACATCCCGCCGTTCGTGATCGCTGCCGGCAACAAGGCCGAGCCGCACGGTATCAACGTCGAAGGTCTGCGCCGCCGCGGTTTCTCCGCAGATGCGATCTCGGCGCTGCGCTCCGCGTATCGCTTGCTGTACAAGAACGGCCTGTCGCTTGAAGAAGCGAAGGTGCAGTTGCGCGAACTCGCATCCGCGGGTGGCGATGGCGATGCGCCGGTGCAAACGCTGCTCGCGTTTGTCGAAGCGTCGCAACGCGGCATCATCCGCTAACCGATGGCTTTGAACCCGAGTCCCCTGCGCGTCGCGATGGTGGCAGGCGAGCCGTCCGGCGACCTGCTGGCGGCGTCGCTGCTCGACGGCCTCGCGAGCCGTTTGCCCGCCGGTACCCAGTATTATGGGGTCGGCGGCCCGCGCATGATCGCCACGGGGTTCGACGCCCACTGGCCGATGGAGAAGCTGACGGTGCGCGGCTATGTCGAAGCACTGCGGCATATTCCAGAGATCCTCGGCATCCGCAAGGAACTGAAGCGCCAATTGCTGGCGGAACCGCCGTCGGTGTTCGTCGGCGTGGACGCGCCCGATTTCAATTTCGGCCTCGAGCATCCGTTGCGCGATGCGGGTATTCCGACGGTTCACTTTGTTTGCCCATCGATCTGGGCGTGGCGAGGTGGGCGCATCAAGAAGATCGCCAAAGCGGTCGACCACATGCTGTGCGTGTTCCCGTTTGAAACGGCGCTGCTGGAAAAGGCCGGCATCGCGGCTTCATACGTGGGCCATCCGCTTGCCGACGAAATTCCTCTGGTACCCGACACGCTTGGCGCGCGCCGCACGCTCGGCCTCGCCGAAAGCGGTCCGATCATCGCTGTGTTGCCGGGCAGCCGGCGCTCGGAGATCGATCTGATCGGTCCGACGTTCTTTGCCGCGATGGAAATGATGCAGCACCAGGAGCCCAGTTTGCGTTTCGTGATGCCGGCAGCCACGCCCGCACTGCGCGAAATGCTGCGGCCGCTGGTCGATGCGCATCCCGGTCTCGCGCTGACCATTACCGACGGTCAGGCGCAAATCGCGATGACGGCGGCCGATGCGATCCTCGTCAAGAGCGGCACGGTGACGCTGGAAGCCGCGCTGCTGAAAAAGCCGATGGTGATCTCGTACAAGGTGCCCTGGCTGACTGGCCAGATCATGCGCCGTCAGGGCTATCTGCCGTATGTCGGCTTGCCGAACATTCTGGCGGGGCGCTTCGTCGTGCCGGAAATTCTGCAGCACTTCGCGACGCCCCAGGCGCTTGCCGAAGCGACGCTGAAACAGTTGCGCGACGAGACCAACCGGCGCACGCTGACGGAAATCTTCACGGAGATGCATCACGTGCTGAAGCAGAACACCGCGCAGCGGGCAGCGGAAGTCGTGGCGAGCGTCGTTGAAAAGCGGAAGGCGCGGCCGTGACTAGCGCACGCGCGCCACGCCGCAAGGCTGCGACCGTTGCAGGCGCGGCAGCGCGGCAGGTCGGTCTGGACTTCGAGACGCCGGACGACATCGTCTGCGGCGTCGACGAAGCAGGGCGCGGGCCGCTGGCTGGCCCGGTGGTCGCTGCGGCGGTGATTTTCGACCCGTCGAAGCCGATGATCCGCGGCCTCGACGATTCGAAAGCGCTCACCGCGAAAAAGCGCGACGAGCTGTACGACAAGATCGTCGACCGGGCGCTCGCGTACTGCATCGCGTCGGCCAGCGTCGAAGAAATCGATACGCTGAACATCCTGCACGCCACCATGCTGGCGATGAAGCGGGCGGTCGAAGGCCTCTCGGTCGTGCCGACGCTCGTGAAAATCGACGGCAATCGCTGCCCGACGCTGAGCGTTCGCAGCGAGGCTGTGATCGGCGGCGATGCACTGATCAAAAGCATTTCGGCGGCGTCGATTCTCGCCAAGGTCACGCGTGACCGGATGCTGCTCGAGTTGCATCAAACCTATCCGGTCTACGGTTTTAACGCGCATGCCGGTTACGGCACGCCGCAGCATCTCGCGGCGTTGCGTGAACATGGGCCCTGCGAGCATCATCGGCGTTCGTTCGCACCGGTGCGTGAAGCGCATCAGCGTTTTGGCATGGCTTCGAAACCACTGCCGGCGGGCGACATGATCATCGTGTCCGGAACGCTCACCGACGCCATGCTCGACGACGACGCCTTCGGCGAACGCAGCGGCGCGTAAGCGCTGCGCGTGGTCCGGCGCGTCGCCCACTCTTTCCTCAATCTCACTGTCTGCGCTGCCTGTGAAAGCCATCACCTCGCGGGACAATCCGCTCTACAAGCGCCTCAAGGCACTGGCCGGCTCGACGCATCAGCAGCGTCGCAGCGGTCACGCGTTGCTCGAAGGGTTCCATCTCGCGAGCGCGTATCTCGACGTCGCCGGGCAGCCGGAAATGTGCATCGTCACCGAGGGCGCGTTGCGCCACGACGAAGCGCAGGCGATCGTGTCGCGCATCGACGAGCACCGTATCGTCACGCTGCCCGATGCGTTGTTCGGCCAGCTGTCGAACGTCGTGCACGGGGTCGGGATTCTGCTGCTGGTCGAAAAGCTCGATACGCCGTTGCCGGAAAAGGTCGGAGAAACCTGCCTCGTACTCGATGGCGTGCAGGATGCCGGCAACGTCGGGTCGATTCTGCGCAGCGCGGCGGCCGCCGGTATTCAACAGGTGTTTTGCGCACCGGGCACCGCGTACGCGTGGTCGTCGAAGGTATTGCGCTCGGGCATGGGCGCGCATTTCCTGTTGCAAATCCACGAGGATGTCGAGGCGCAGGTATTGATCGAGCGCCTCGCGGTGCCCATCGTCATTACGGATTCGCACGGTGCCGAGGCGATCTACGACTGCGATCTGAGCGGGCCGCTCGCGTGGGTGTTCGGCAACGAAGGGGCGGGCGTCTCGCAGACCTGGCGCGATGTGGTTTCGTTGCGGGTGACGATTCCTCAGCCGGGCGGCATGGAATCGCTGAATGTGGCGGCCGCCGCGGCTGTCTGCGTGTTCGAACAGTGCCGCCAGCAGCGCCGCGCGTGACAGTGCGCTGACTTCAGGGCTGAGGCGATCTCCGCGCTCACCTCAGCACCAAGCACGCACGCCGGCAAAACTGGTCGTCGCTCAATAAGCCGGCCGATCCAGCTTGATTTCCTGCAGGATCGTCGTCGCGATCTCTTCGATCGACTTATGCGTCGACGACAACCACTTGACCCCTTCGCGCCGCATCATCGCTTCCGCTTCGTTGATCTCGTAACGGCAATTTTCCGGCGCGGCGTACTTGCTGCCCGGGCGGCGCTCGTTACGGATCTCCGACAATCGCTGCGGATCGATCGACAAACCAAACATCTTCTGCCGATGCGCCAATAGCGGCGTAGGCAGCTTGCCGCGCTCGAAGTCTTCCGGAATCAGCGGATAGTTGGCCGCTTTCACGCCGTACTGCATGGCCAGATACAGGCTCGTCGGCGTCTTGCCGCTGCGCGACACGCCGACCAGAATCACGTCGGCATCGGCCAGATTGCGGTTCGATTGACCGTCGTCGTGGGCGAGCGAGAAGTTGATCGCTTCGATCCGGTTCTTGTATTCCTCGGTATCGGCGTTCTGGTGGCCGCGGCCCATCGCGTGGCTCGACTTGAGCTCCAGTTCCTGCTCGAGCGGCTCGACGAAGGTCTGGAACATGTCCAGCACGAGCGCATTCGAGCCTTTGACGATCTGATTCGACGCGCTGTCCACCAGCGTCGTGAAGACGATCGGACGGCGGCCGTCCTGCTGGATCGCTTCGTTGATCTTTTCTAGCGTGGCGTAGGCCTTTTCCGTCGAGTCGACGAAGGGCACGCGAACCAGGCGGAATTTCTGGTCGAACTGGGAGAGGATCGAATGCGCGAAGGTTTCGGCAGTGATCCCGGTACCGTCGGAGACGATGAATACGGTGGGCGGCATCAGTGGGGCTGGGGAACGTGAGCGGAAAAAAGCGCTCGAATGAAACATCGCTGCATGGATGTCGCTGCACGGTGGCTAACCGGAGATTGCAGCGGCGTCATGTCAGCGCGCCGTGGGCACCGCAATTGCGTCCGGAAGGTGGTGGGTCCTCGCGAGAGCCTCGCAAGAGCCCGTCAACCGGTCCGGGGCGCGATTCGAGGCGCAATTCTCGTCCGACTGTCACATTTTGAGAGTCGGCACGGTAGAATAGCGGCAACCTGTTGGATAAGCAATTGCAGGCGATTGGCGTCTAACTTACCGCGAACGGTCGGTCAACGCCACGCTTTGCGCTGGTAACTTGCGGTAAATTGAGAGATCAGGCTGGATCGATCGGTAATTTCGTCCAACCGCTTTCTACGTCGCGCATCCGGCACTTTTTGGCACGTGCGGCCATTTGCAGCGATTGCTTCTCCAACAGGTTGTGCAAGACGCGAGGTCACGCTTCCAATGGGCGTCTCGCGTTCAAGCCCACTTGCACAGCCGTGAATTTCTTTCACACTTAGGGGCTTGTATGACTAACGCAGTTACCGTCGCAAAGGAAGAGGCGTATGTAGTTCCGTTCGAGCAGTTGCGGATGACCGATGTGGAGATTGTCGGCGGCAAGAATGCGTCGCTTGGCGAGATGATCAGTCAGCTCGCCGAGGCAGGCGTGCGCGTGCCGACTGGCTTCGCCACTACGGCGCTGGCTTTCCGTGACTTCCTGCATCACAACAATCTGACCGAACGCATCGCCAAACGTCTCGAAACGCTCGACGTCGACGACGTGAAAGCGCTTGCCGAAGCGGGCAAGGAGATCCGTCAATGGATCGTCGACGCCCCGATGCAGCCGCGTCTCGAAGCGGATATCCGCGCAGGCTTCGACACCCTGCAAAACAGCTCGCCTGAAGAGTTGTCGTTTGCCGTGCGTTCGTCGGCAACGGCAGAAGACTTGCCGGACGCATCGTTCGCGGGTCAACAGGAAAGCTATCTCAACGTGGTCGGCATCGACGAGGTGCTTGATCGCATGAAGCACGTGTTCGCGTCGCTGTACAACGACCGTGCGATCTCCTATCGCGTCCACAAGGGCTTCACCCACGCTGAAGTCGCGTTGTCGGCCGGTGTGCAGCGCATGGTGCGTTCGGATGTCGGTGCGGCCGGCGTGATGTTCACGCTGGACACGGAATCGGGCTTCAAGGACGCCGTCTTCATCACGTCGAGCTACGGCCTGGGCGAAACGGTCGTGCAGGGCGCCGTGAATCCGGACGAGTTCTACGTCTTCAAGACCACGCTCGCGCAAGGCAAGTACCCGATCATCCGCCGCTCGATCGGCTCGAAGCTGATCAAGATGGAATTCACCAAGGCGGGCGAAGAAGGCCGCGTGAAGACCGTCGACGTCGCGCACGAGCAGCGCAACCGTTTCTCGATCACCGACGAAGACGTGATCGAACTCGCGAAATACGCCGTCATCATTGAAAAGCACTACGAGCGTCCGATGGACATCGAGTGGGGCAAAGATGGCCGCGACGGCAAGATCTTCATCCTGCAGGCGCGCCCGGAAACGGTGAAGAGCCAGGCAGCGGGCAAGGCCGAGCAACGCTTCAAGCTGAAGGGCCAATCGAACGTGCTGACTACCGGCCGCGCAATCGGCCAGAAGATCGGTGCGGGTCCGGTGCGCGTGATTCACGATCCGTCGGAAATGGACCGTGTGCAGCCGGGCGACGTGCTGGTGGCCGACATGACCGACCCGAACTGGGAACCGGTCATGAAGCGCGCCTCCGCAATCGTCACGAACCGTGGCGGCCGTACCTGCCATGCGGCAATTATCGCGCGTGAGCTGGGCGTGCCGGCGGTAGTCGGCTGCGGCGACGCGACCGACCTGCTGAAGGACGGCGCGCTGGTGACCGTGTCCTGCGCGGAAGGCGACGAAGGCAAGATCTACGACGGTCTGCTCGAAACCGAAATCACCGAAGTGCAGCGCGGCGAACTGCCGTCGATTCCGGTGAAGATCATGATGAACGTCGGCAACCCGCAACTGGCTTTCGACTTCTCGCAACTGCCGAACGCAGGCGTGGGTCTGGCGCGGCTCGAGTTCATCATCAACAACAACATCGGCGTTCACCCGAAGGCGATTCTCGAGTACCCGAACATCGATCAGGACTTGAAGAAGGCCGTGGAAAGCGTGGCGCGTGGCCATGCATCGCCGCGCGCGTTCTACGTCGACAAGCTGACCGAAGGCATCGCCACGATCGCAGCGGCGTTCTATCCGAAGCCCGTGATCGTGCGTCTGTCGGACTTCAAGTCGAACGAGTACAAGAAGCTGATCGGCGGTTCGCGTTACGAGCCGGACGAAGAAAACCCGATGCTGGGCTTCCGTGGCGCATCGCGCTACATCGCTGACGACTTCGCCGAAGCGTTCCAGATGGAATGCATCGCGCTGAAGAAGGTGCGTGAAGAGATGGGCCTCGACAACGTCGAGATCATGGTGCCGTTCGTGCGTACGCTGAAGCAGGCGGAGCGCGTGGTTGGTCTGCTGGAGAAGTTCGGCCTGAAGCGCGGTGAGAAGGGCTTGCGCCTGATCATGATGTGCGAAGTGCCGTCGAACGCGATTCTCGCCGAAGAATTCCTGCAATTCTTCGACGGCTTCTCGATCGGTTCGAACGACCTGACGCAGCTCACGCTCGGCCTCGACCGCGACTCCGGCATGGAACTGCTGGCAGTCGATTTCGACGAACGCGATCCGGCCGTCAAGTTCCTGTTGAAGCGCGCGATCGACACGTGTCTGCGACTGAACAAGTACGTCGGCATCTGCGGCCAGGGTCCTTCGGATCATCCGGACTTTGCGCAATGGCTGACCGATGAAGGCATCAAGTCGATCTCGCTGAACCCGGACTCGATCGTCGAGACGTGGCAGCAATTGGCGAAATCGCTGGTGAAGTAATCGAGCCCAATAAGCAGTGTGCATAAAGGGTGGTGCGGTATGTCAAAAGCACGTAAAAGCGTGCTGCACCGCCCGGTAATATGCACCTGCTTCGTGCTATAAACACCCCGGTAGATCCGGGGTGTTTTGCTTTGTGGAGATCAACATGGCGCCAGGTGGATTGTTCTGGTGGATCGGGGCCGGTGTGCTGATCGTGCTGGAATTGATTAGCGGCACTTTCTATTTGCTGATGATCGCGTTGGGTTGTGTCGCGGCCGCCATTGCGCATATGGCGGGCGCCGCTTCCGATGTGCAGTTCGCGGTTGCGGCTGTGGTGGCGCTGGCGGCGGTCCTGGTGCTGCGGCGTTCGCGCTTTGGCCGCAGGACGCGTAAGGAGGCGTCGAAGAACCCTGACGTCAATCTGGACATCGGCCAGACGTTGAACGTGCCGGCGTGGCACGAGCGCCGGGCGCGTGTCAACTACCGCGGGGCTGCATGGGACGTCGAACTGGCCGCGGGCGAGCCCGAAGATGCTCAGCTCTATGAAATCGCCGAGATGCGCGGCAGTTGCCTTGTCGTCGTGGCCAGCCGGCAGGCGAAAGCAAGAGCAACCGCGGCCTGAGCGCGCGCCAATGCGCGCACAGCGCCATGCATAACTATTCGAACTACGGACCGGAGGTCAGTCATGGATTCAACCATTGTCGGGGCGGTGCTTCTGCTTATCGTGATCGTGCTGGCGGCGCAGACGCTCAAGATCGTGCCGCAGCAGCATGCGTGGGTGCTGGAGCGGCTCGGCCGTTATCACCGCACGCTGACGCCGGGCCTGAGCTTCGCGTTTCCGTTCGTCGACCGGATCGCCTACAAGCACATCCTCAAGGAAATCCCGCTCGAGGTGCCGAGCCAGGTGTGTATTACGCGCGACAACACGCAATTGCAGGTGGATGGCGTGCTGTATTTTCAGGTCACCGATCCCATGAAGGCGTCGTACGGTTCGAGCAACTTCGTGTTCGCGATTACGCAGTTGTCGCAGACCACGCTGCGCTCCGTGATCGGCAAACTTGAACTCGACAAGACGTTTGAAGAGCGTGACTTCATCAATCACAGCATCGTGTCGTCGCTCGATGAAGCGGCGTCCAACTGGGGTGTGAAGGTGCTGCGCTACGAGATCAAGGACCTGACGCCGCCCAAGGAAATTCTTCACGCCATGCAGGCGCAGATCACCGCCGAGCGCGAAAAGCGCGCGCTGATCGCGGCATCCGAAGGGCGTAAGCAGGAACAGATCAATATTGCCTCGGGCGGGCGTGAGGCGTCGATCCAGAAGTCCGAAGGCGAGCGTCAGGCGGCGATCAATCAGGCGCAGGGTCAGGCTGCGGCGATTCTGGCGGTGGCTGAGGCTAACTCACAGGCGATTCAGAAGATCGCCGCGGCCATTCAATCGAACGGCGGGATGGAAGCGGTGAACCTGAAAGTGGCCGAGCAGTATGTGAATGCATTCGGCAACTTGGCGAAGCAGGGCACTACGCTGATCGTGCCGGGCAACCTGGCAGATATGAGTTCGATGATCGCCTCGGCGCTGACCATCGTGAACAAGGGGAAGGGCGCGGTCGACGCGCGCTGATTGACGTTCTTCCTTGCCGAATGAAAATGGCCCGCGAATTTGCGGGCCATTTTTCGTTGAATCGCAGTTTTACGACGGCGAGCGCATCAGGCGCGCCTTCTCGCGTTCCCAGTCGCGCTTCTTCTCGGTTTCGCGCTTGTCGTGTTGCTTCTTACCCTTGGCGAGGCCGATCTCGCATTTGACGCGACCGCCCTTGTAATGAAAGTTCAACGGCACGAGCGTATAACCACGCTGTTCGACCTTGCCGATCAGTTTGCTGATTTCCTCGGCGTGCAGCAGCAGCTTGCGCGTGCGCACCGGGTCCGGATTGATGTGGGTCGAGGCTTCGGGTAGCGGGCTGATGTGCGTGCCGATCAGGAACAGTTCGTTATTCTTGATGACCACGTAGCCTTCCTTGATCTGGCCACGGCCGGCGCGCAAGGCTTTGACCTCCCATCCTTCGAGCACGAGCCCCGCTTCGTAGCGTTCTTCGACCGAGTAGTCGTAGAAGGCTTTTCTGTTGTCAATGATGCTCATGAATGGAAAGTGCCCAACTCGTTTAAAATCACGATTTTAGCAAAGCGGGGCAAGGAAAGCCCGCGGCGCTTGTCCACCCTTGCCACGCGCTGTTCAATTTATGGCAGATGTCCAGAAAACCGTGTTGATCCGCCATTCGGCGGAACAGATGTTCGACCTCGTCACCGACGTCGCCGATTACCCCAACTTCCTGCCTTGGTGCGGGGGAGTCGAAATCCGCCGCCAGGACGAAACCGGCATGGAGGCGAAGATCGATATCAACTTCAAGGGCATCAAGCAGCATTTCGCCACGCGCAACAGCATGGAGCGGCCCACGCGCATCGATATGGAGTTCGCGGACGGCCCGTTTCGCAAATTCACCGGCTTCTGGCGTTTCACGCCGCTGCGGGCCGACGCCTGCAAGATCGAATTCGCGTTGCACTACGAATTCACCAACATCATTCTCGAGAAGATCATTGGGCCGGTGTTCAGCCACATTGCCAATACCTTCGTCGAATCGTTCGTGAAGCGCGCCGATCAGCGCTACGGTAAGGCATGAGCGCGCGCTTGTCGATTGAAGTCTGCTACGCGCTTGCTGGTGAGCAGGCGCTGATTGCCGTGGACTTGCCGGAAGGGGCCACACTGCAGCAGGCGATAGAGGCGAGCGGTATCTTGCAGCGTTATCCGCAGATCGATCTGGGCATGCAGAAGGTCGGCGTGTTCGGCAAGCTCAAGCCATTGGATACGGTGCTTGCCGACCATGATCGTGTCGAGATTTACCGGCCGTTGCTGGTGGATCCGAAGCTGTCGCGCCAACGGCGCGTCGAGAAGACCCGGAAGGCGGGCTCGATCGAAGGGCGCCGCTGGCTGAACAAGGATTCGCGCTAGGCTCGTCCCGTGGCCGCGGCTGTGGCAGGGCAACGCCGAGGGTAACCCGTCTGAATCGTTCCCAATCGTCTCAATGCACCGAAGGCTGCGCCTTCTCCTCAAACGACGCCGCCCCGGACGTATCGTCGTCCGCATGCTGGCGCACCGACCAGCACACCCCGGCTACCAGCAGCAGGATCGCCGCCGTTTCCAGTGGGCGCGGCAGGCGCTGGTCGTAGATAAACGCGTAGAGCAGCGCGAAAAGCGTCTCGAACACGATCATCTGGCCGGACAGCGTGAGCGGCAGCCGTTTCGACGCGGCATTCCATAGCCCGTTACCGAGCCATGACGCGCCGATGGCGAGGCCCAGATTCAGCATCCAGAAGGTGTGCCAGCGCTCGTCGCCGAGCGGGCCCTGCAGGCTGCCAGGCGGCATGACGGCGACCACCAGCCACAATCCCGCGCCGAGCGCGCCGGTCACCACACCCCACAGTACCGACCACTCGTTGCCGCTGAAATGCGTCTGGCGCTGCAAATAGCGGGCGTTTTCGACCGCGAACCAGGTCCAGCAGGCGAGCGCGCCGACTGCGCAGCCGAGGCCGAGGAGTTTCGTCGCGATACTGACGGGCGTGCTGTCGGCTACCGTGAAGACGTCGATATTGATGCAGACGATGCCGGCCACCACCAGCGCAAGCGGCCATACGAGGCGGGCGAGCGGCACGGCGCCGTGGTCGCGCCGGCCGAGCAGCGTCACGGTGACCGGCAGCACGCCGACGATCAGCGAGGCCGGCGCGATGCCGATCATCTGGACCGCGGCGGTCAGCAGCAGGTAGTAGAGCAGGTTGCCGGCCAGCGCCAGTTTGACCAGTGCGCCGAGATCCTCGCGGGTCAGGCGTTTGACGAGCGAGCGCGCCATCGGCAGCGCGGCGGCCAGCGAGACGATGCCGTACATCGTGTAGCGGCCGGCGCTCAGCAACAGCGGCGAGAAATCGGGCAGCACGCGCGGCACCAGAAACACCATGCCCCATAAGGCCCCGGCCATTACTCCATATGCCACACCGCGCTGCATCGACTGCCCCTGCAAGAAAAACTGGAATGGTCGGCAGAATAGCCGTTCGACGGGCAGGGCGTCTTGTTTGATTCTGCAATGCGGCGGTTTTATCCGGCGTGTTCAGGCGCTTTTTAACTTCCGAACGCTGGCCCGGCGGCACGCAAGTGCCCCGAAATACCCATTCCCGGGCCAGGTGCGGCGTCCATGCGCCCGAACGCGCAAACGAAACCGGATCGAACTCGAGGCGAACGCAGAAGCGAAATCGAAGGGTGCAAAGTCACGAAAAAAATCCCCTGAAATTCGCTAAGCTGCTGTTAGTGCAGTGAAAACCAGGGAGGTATCGCGTATAATTCGCTTTTGCGCCTATAGGATTTGCCATGCGTCTGATCCAAACAGCACTCACGTTCGATGACGTGCTCCTCGTCCCGGCTTTCTCCGATGTTCTGCCGCGCGACACCAGCCTCAAGACCCGGCTGACCCGCAACATCTCCCTGAATATGCCGCTCGTGTCCGCCGCTATGGACACCGTCACCGAAGCCCGTCTCGCGATCGCGATGGCGCAAATGGGTGGCGTGGGCATCATCCACAAGAATCTCACGCCGGCCGAACAGGCGCGTGAAGTTGCCAAGGTCAAGCGCTTCGAATCGGGCGTCGTGCGCGATCCGATCACCGTGCCGCCGCAAATGAAGGTGCGCGACGTCATTGCGCTGTCGCGCCAGCATGGCATTTCGGGTTTCCCGGTCGTCGAAGGTTCGCAACTGATCGGTATCGTCACGAACCGTGACTTGCGCTTCGAAGAGCGTCTGGACGAGCCGGTGCGCAACATCATGACGCCGCGTGAGCGCCTCGTCACCGTCAAGGAAGGCACGCCGCTCGCCGAAGCCAAGGCGCTGATGCACAGCCACCGCCTCGAACGCGTGCTGGTCATCAACGACGCATTCGAACTGCGCGGCCTGATGACGGTAAAAGACATCACCAAGCAAACCGAACACCCGGATGCGTGTAAAGACGAACACGGCAAGCTGCGCGCAGGCGCGGCGGTCGGCGTGGGCGAAGATAACGAAGAGCGCGTCGAGCTGCTGGTGCAGGCGGGTGTGGACGTGATCGTCGTCGACACGGCGCACGGCCATAGCAAGGGCGTGCTCGAGCGCGTCAAGTGGGTCAAACAGAAATTCCCGCACGTCGAAGTGATCGGCGGCAACATCGCTACCGCTGCGGCAGCCAAGGCGCTCGTTGAGTACGGCGCAGACGGCGTGAAGGTCGGTATCGGCCCGGGCTCGATCTGCACGACGCGTATCGTCGCCGGTGTGGGCGTGCCGCAGGTCACCGCGATCTCGAACGTGTCGGAAGCGCTGAAGGGCACGGGCGTGCCGGTCATCGCCGACGGTGGCGTGCGTTTCTCGGGCGACGTCAGCAAGGCGCTGGCCGCCGGCGCGAATTCCGTGATGATGGGCAGCATGTTCGCCGGCACTGAAGAAGCGCCGGGCGACGTGTTCCTGTTCCAGGGCCGTCAGTACAAGTCGTACCGTGGCATGGGTTCGGTCGGCGCGATGAAAGACGGCGCGGCAGACCGCTACTTCCAGGACAACTCCGCGAACATCGACAAGCTGGTGCCGGAAGGTATCGAAGGCCGCGTCGCCTACAAGGGCTCGGTCAACGCGATCCTGTTCCAGTTGATCGGCGGCGTGCGCGCCAGCATGGGCTACTGCGGTTGCCGCACGATCGCGGAGATGAACGACAAGGCCGAGTTCGTGCAGATCACGGGCGCGGGCTTGCGCGAGTCGCACGTGCATGACGTGCAGATCACTAAGGAAGCGCCCAACTACCACGTGGACTAAACGCCAATGAAGCCATTGCTGCGCGCTGTACTCATCCTCGATGCACTGTTGCTGCTTGCGTTCGGCCTGCTGTTTCTGCTGACGCCCTGGACTTCGTTGTACAACGCGCTGCTTCTGGTGCAAACCCAGCCGGCTCTGGTCGGTCAGGGGTTTGGCGTGGCGCTGATCGGACTCGCGTGGCTTGCTTTGCACGCGTCGATCGACGGTTCGCTCACGTCGACGGTCGCCAAGGTCGTCGGCCATGTGAACTGGCTGACTGGTGTGCTGATGCTGGTCTGGCTGCTCGGGCTGCATACGCCGGCGCTGACCGGCTTCGGGCAGATCATCGCGGTGCTGACCGGTGTCGTGCTGCTCGTGGTTGGCCTCGGTGGTGTGCGCCTGTCGGGCGCGGTGCGGCGGCGTGAGAGGGTGCGGCTGGTTGAGGCCGCTGCTGCTGAGCGCGCCGAAAAGCAGGCCGCGAAAGATGCCGCCAAAGACGCTGCCAACAGGCGCGACTCCGGTCGCGTGACGGCAGAGCCGGTCTATCGCGCCGAGCCGGTCGTCGAGCCCGTTGTGCCGGTCACACGGCCCGTCAGTCCAGTTTCGGCTGCGCCGGTCTACCCGGCGGTCGACGAACCGGGTCTGACGGCTTCTGAACGCGCCGCACGGGCCGAGGCCTCGGTTGCGCGCGACGATGCCCGTAACGCCGCTGCCGACGCACCTGGTGCGCCCCGGCCGCCGTTTCATGGTTGATGCGCCCAGCGCCAGAACGCCTGCCGAAGCAACCGGATTCCGTTCGCACGCGCCGCAGGCAAGTGTCTGCGGTGCTGAATGGTCCAGCGCGCTTCATCGTCACGCTTCATGCTCGATCGTCCCCACGTGGACAGCTTTGAATTCAACGCCGCGCGTCATGCGCGGTATCCCGTATCCGTTCACTTTTGACTCCGTCCGCTGCCATGCATGACAAGATCCTGATCCTCGACTTCGGTTCGCAAGTCACCCAACTGATTGCACGTCGCGTTCGCGAAGCCAACGTGTATTCGGAAATTCATCCGTACGACGTCGATGCGTCGTTCATTCGCGATTTCGCACCGAAGGGCGTGATCCTCTCCGGCGGCCCGAGCTCCGTCACCGAAACGGATACGCCGCGCGTGCCGCAAGCGGTGTTTGAACTCGGCGTGCCCGTGCTGGGCATCTGCTACGGCATGCAGGCGATGGCCGAGCAGCTCGGCGGCAAGGTCGATATCGGCCACCTGCGTGAGTTCGGCTACGCCGAAGTGCGCGCACGCAACCATACGAGCCTGCTCGAAGGCATCAGCGACTTCACCACGCCGGAAGGTCACGGCATGCTGAAGGTGTGGATGAGCCACGGCGATAAGGTGCTGGAAATGCCGCCGGGCTTCCAGTTGATGGCCTCGACGGACTCGTGCCCGATCGCGGCAATGGCCGACGAAGCACGCCATTTCTACGGCCTGCAATGGCACCCGGAAGTGACGCACACGGTGCAAGGCCGCGCGATGCTCGAACGTTTCGTGCTGCAGATTTGCGGCGCGAATCCCGACTGGGAAATGGGCCATTACATCGACGAAGCCGTCGCGAAGATTCGCGAGCAGGTCGGTAATGAGCACGTGATTCTGGGCTTGTCGGGTGGCGTGGATTCGTCGGTGGCAGCGGCGCTGCTGCATCGCGCTATCGGCGATCAGCTTACTTGCGTGTTCGTCGACCACGGCCTCCTGCGTTTGAACGAAGCCGAGCAGGTGATGGCAACGTTCGCTGAGAACCTCGGCGTCAAGGTGATCCACGTCGACGCGAGCGAAGTGTTCCTGTCGAAGCTGGCCGGCGTGACCGATCCGGAAGCGAAGCGCAAGATCATCGGCGCGGAATTCGTCGAAGTGTTCCAGACCGAAGCTAACAAGCTGACGGATGCGAAGTGGCTCGCACAAGGCACGATTTATCCGGACGTGATCGAATCGGCCGGTAAGGGCAAGAAGGCGACGCAGACCATCAAGAGCCACCACAACGTGGGCGGCCTGCCGGAGACGCTGAATCTGAAGCTGCTCGAACCGCTGCGCGAACTGTTCAAGGACGAAGTGCGCGAACTCGGCGTGAAGCTCGGTTTGCCGCCGGCAATGGTGTATCGCCACCCGTTCCCGGGCCCGGGTTTGGGCGTGCGGATTCTCGGCGAGGTGCGCCGCGATTTCGCCGATCTGCTGCGTCGCGCGGACGCGATTTTCATCGAGACGCTGCGTACCTTTATCGACAAGGAAACCGGCAAGTCGTGGTACGACCTGACGAGCCAGGCTTTTGCGGTGTTCCTGCCGGTGAAAAGCGTGGGCGTGATGGGCGACGGCCGCACTTACGAGTATGTCGTGGCGCTGCGCGCTGTGCAGACGCTGGACTTCATGACCGCGCATTGGGCGCATCTGCCGCACGAGTTGCTGGGGCATGTATCGAACCGCATCATCAATGAAGTGCGCGGGATTAACCGGGTTGTCTATGACATCTCGGGGAAGCCGCCGGCAACGATCGAGTGGGAATAGAACTCCCGCCAGGAAACATCATTCGCTAATTGACTGACTATTAAAGCCCTGTTTTTTACAGGGCTTTATATTTTGTTTTGAGTACCATTTTTGGAATTTCCCCATGGAAATTAAAGTCAACTTTCTCGACAAGCTGCGTCTTGAAGCCAAGTTCGATGACTTCACAGTCGTGGCCGACCAGCCTATCCGTTATAAGGGCGATGGCTCGGCGCCTGGTCCCTTCGATTATTTTCTGGCCTCATCGGCCTTGTGTGCGGCTTACTTTGTGAAGTTGTACTGCGTAACTCGCAATATTCCCACCGAAAATATCCGTCTGTCGCAGAACAATATTGTTGATCCGGAAAACCGGTACCAGCAGATTTTCAAGATTCAGGTTGAGTTGCCGGCGGACATCTCCGACAAAGACCGGCAAGGTATTTTGCGTTCTATCGACCGTTGTACGGTCAAAAAAGTAGTGCAAGCCGGACCCGAGTTTGTCATTGAAGAGGTAGAAAACCTGGATGCCGATGCACAGGCCTTGCTGACCTTGACTCCGGCTTCTGACGCCAGCACCTATATTGCGGGCAAGGATCTGCCGTTGGAGCAAACCATCGCCAATATGTCGGGCATTCTGGCGGGCTTGGGCATGAAGATTGAAATCGCTTCGTGGCGCAATATCGTTCCCAATGTGTGGTCGCTGCATATCCGCGATGCACACTCGCCGATGTGTTTTACCAACGGCAAGGGCGCGACCAAAGAAAGCGCGTTGGCGTCCGCGTTGGGAGAGTTTATCGAGCGCCTGAATTGCAACCATTTCTATGGCGGGGCGTTTTGGGGCGAAGACATCGCCAACTCGGAGTTCGTCCATTACCCGAACGAGCGCTGGTTCAAGCCCGGCCGTAAGGACGCGGTGCCGGCTGAGATTCTGGATGCGTACTGCCTGGAGATTTACAACCCGGATGGGGAGTTGCGTGGCTCGCATCTGATCGACACCAACTCCGGCAATGTAGAGCGCGGTATCTGTTCGCTGCCGTTCGTGCGGCAGTCGGACGGCGAAGTGGTGTACTTTCCGTCCAACCTGATCGAAAACCTGTATGTCAGCAATGGCATGAGTGCCGGTAATACGCTGGCCGAAGCGCAGGTGCAATGTCTGTCCGAAATTTTTGAACGGGCGGTAAAGCGCGAAATTCTGGAAGGCGAAATCGCCTTGCCTGATGTGCCGCACGAAGTGCTGGCGAAATACCCTGGCATTCTGGCCGGGATTCAGGGATTGGAAGAGCAGGGCTTTCCGGTGCTGGTAAAGGATGCGTCGCTGGGTGGGACCTACCCGGTGATGTGCGTCACCTTGATGAACCCGCGAACAGGCGGTGTCTTTGCCTCGTTCGGCGCGCACCCAAGCTTCGAGGTGGCGCTGGAACGAAGTCTGACGGAATTGCTGCAGGGGCGTAGCTTTGAAGGCCTGAACGATTTACCTCAGCCCACCTTCGTCAGTAACGCCGTGACTGAACCCAATAACTTCGTTGAGCACTTCATTGATTCCAGCGGCATAGTGTCGTGGCGCTTTTTCAGCGCAAAAGCGGATTTCGAGTTTGTCGAGTGGGATTTTTCTGGCCAGGGTGCAAACTCCAACGCCGACGAAGCAGCAACCTTGTTCGGCATTCTCGAAGACATGGGCAAAGAATCTTACATGGCGGTGTATGACCAGTTGGGTGCCGTAGCCTGCCGGATTCTGGTGCCCGATTATTCGGAAGTTTACCCGGTAGAAGATTTGATCTGGGATAACACAAACAAGGCGCTGTTGTTCCGCGCCGATATTCTGAACGTGCATCGCCTGGACGATGCCGGCCTGGCAGCACTGCTTGAGCGGTTGGAGAACAGCGAGCTGGACGAGCACGCCGATATTGCCACTTTGATCGGCATCGAATTTGACGAGAATACGGACTGGGGGCAGCTAACAGTTCTCGAGTTGAAGCTGCTGATTCATCTCGCCTTGCAACAATTTGAGGAAGCGCAAGAACTGGTGGGCGCTTTCCTGCAGTACAACGACAACACGGTCGAGCGCGGATTGTTTTACCAGGCCTTGAATGTGGTGCTGGAGGTGCTGCTCGATGACGACCTGGAACTGGACGACTACGCGGTCAACTTCCGTCGGATGTTTGGCAACGCTCGGATGGACGCGGTAATGGGCTCAGTGGACGGCAGCGTGCGCTTCTATGGATTGACGCCAACGAGTATGAAACTGGAGGGTCTCGATAGGCACCACCGCCTGATCGACAGCTACAAAAAACTGCATAAGGCGCGGGCCAATGTGACGGCTACAGCCGGTTAGGGTTACGAATCATGGCTGGATGCGATGATGCTGTTCATCCCCCGGCACAAACGCATGTTCGATATCAGAGCGGCCATTTGTGCCGGCGTGTATCCGTGTCGAGCTACTGTGCCTGGCGAATCCTTCTTGAATTCAGGCTCAAATCAGTCTGACGATATGCGTTCGAGGAGCCCCTATGCTCACAGACGTGCAGTTGCGAGCGCTGAAGCCGGCCAAGAAGATCTACAAGGTTGCCGATCAGTGGGGGCTCTATGCGGCAGTGACGCCGTCTGGCGGGGTGAGCTTCCCGGTACTGCTACCGGGTGAAGGGTCGCCGGGAAACCCTGGTTATCGGCCGGTACGATCCATCACTTTCCGCACGGAAGCCACGCAAGCCAGACGAACTCGGATTCGGAATGGCTATAGCCTCCCGGAAACCCGGCTTCGACGCGACCAAGCCTACGGAGCAATCCAACGCGGAGAGAGTCTTTCACGTGCGAAAGTCGAGAAACGGGTCGACGCGACGGAGACGCTAACGTTTGGTAAGTGGGCGGAGAAATACTTTATGGAGACTGCTCCTGCCGACTCCACACGAGCGATGCGCAAATTGTTATAGGAGCGGAATCTCGCGTCGGAATTTGGCCGGCTGAAGTTGGAAGAGATCACGCCAGCACGATTGATGGCGCGCTGCGAGAAGATCAAGGGGAGGGGCGCCGCGGCCCCTGCCGTGCAGGCGCGTGACATCGCTCTGCAGGTTTACCGTTTCGTGCAGGCGCGGGGACTAAAGGTGGACAATCCTGCGGAGGCCATCCACCCGGCTGTCATCGCCAGCTTCAAGCCGCGTGATCGGGCACTGTCGCCTGCCGAAATCCGCGTGTTTTTCAGTGCATTGGAACAGACAAGCTGATACGCGACGACGGGACAGATTTTGATCCACTCACTGTGCACGATCTGCGTCGGACGGCCAGCACGCTATTGCACGAAGCAGGGTTCAACACCGACTGGATCGAGAAATGCCTCGCTCACGAACAGCGCGGCGTGCGCGCGGTCTACAACAAGGCGGAGTATGCAGAGCAGCGGAGGACGATGCTCCAGGCGTGGGCAGATATGCTGGACGGCTGGATTGCTACGAATCCAAAGGCGAAGGGCGAAAGGCCATGGCTGACTGATGTTCGAAGCGCCGTAGTATGGGGCGAAGAGGTCACGGTGCCGGGCGACACACGATCCGGCAGACGTCTCCCCACTCCTCCTTCGTTGTCAGCGCCGCTTCTCCCGATCACGGCTGCCTCGCCCTTGGTCTCGCCGCCCTCTATCGGATTCCCGGTTAACCCGGTAACGGCAGCCGCGCAACTCTCTCCGCCTCGACGCGCTTAAGTCCAAGTGCCTGTAGCACGACCGCCGCAGCGCGCTCCGCGAAATGCTGTTCTCCGAGTCCAGATGGCTTCTGCCCTTGGACGGCTGGTGTGACGGAGGCGGAAAAGTGCATTTCAGCGGCGATCGCCGCGAAGATGATGCCCGTAACGGAAATGAGACACAGAAAGTGGTCCGAGACGACAAAGCGTCTCGCGGAAATGCCACTTTGACTGTCACGCAGCAAACGCTGACCGAGACCCCAGTTCAGCGCATGCACCGAAAAACCCTCGCGAATCAGGAGCTGTCCCCACACCGGCTCGCGGCGGGCGCGCATTAGCGTATGGCGCACACAGACAGCGACCACTTCGGCCGGATCGGACAGTCCGCTGGCCAGGCGATCAAGCGTACCGGCGAACTCCTCGAATACCCACTCGACAGCCGCGGCGAAGATCCCTTCCTTCGACGCGAAGTGATTGTAGAAGGAGCCGAAACCGACGTCCGCGGCCTCGGTAATGTCGTTGATGGCCACTGAAACCATCCCTTTTTCGGCCATTAGCCTGAGCGCAGCGTCGAGCAGGCGGGTTCGGGTCCCCCGCTTGCGGCGGACGCCGCGCGGCTGGCGTCCTTCGGTCGCTTCGGCCGGAGCTGGCAGCTTTTGTGTGTGCTGCCGGGTTGCACGGGAGTTCGGGGTATCAGGCATCTCGGTTCCAGATTTCTGTAACGTCGTATTGTAGATTTATGTGTCATAATTGACAATATCATCAGTTATGGGGTGTAATGTCACTGTCGCGGACGGATCAGCGACCGTATGGACAGACGAATTGAATTCCGACGGTGCCCGGAGCAGCGTGTTGCAGCGCTGAAGATGGGCCGTCCATTGCCGTTCAGATCCACCAGCGCCGGGCTCGGGGCGAGGATCTATTTTTATGTTCGTTCTCTAGCTGTTTCGTGGGGAGTGGCCGCGTGCGATGACGAAGTACGAAGAGTTGCAAGCGGTTTGTATCAGTCGCAGCGAGTAGGAATACTAAGTTATAGGGATGCCGAATCGAGCGCTAACGCGCTTGGCAAGGCATGCCGCTAGATGCACCGTGTCTTCCGATGCCTCGCCCATTTTTATTGCTAGACCATCACCTGCTTTGTGAACATCGTGAAACTTTCCTGTCTTAACGCGCAGATGCTTGCGCGCCCCTTCCTGTCGTCCGCCGCCCGACCATCTCACCGAGGACGTCTTCTCATTGCGGCTTGCGGCGCAATGCTGCTAGCGGCCTGCCACCAGCGCGAAATCGTCGCTCCCGAGGCCAAGCCCGTCGTTGCTGTCACGGTTCATCCCGACGGGCGCACGGCGAGCGCCTCGTTGCCGGCTCAGATACAGGCGCGGTATTCGACGCCTCTTTCGTTCAGGATTGGAGGCAAGGTCACCGAACGGCGGGTGCGCATCGGCGATACCGTCAAGTCCGGACAGACCGTTGCGCTGCTCGACCCTACCGACCTGCGCAACAACCTGCTCAACGCGCGAGCACAGCTCGACGCCGCCGAACATCGTCTCGTGTACGCCAAACAGCAGCTCGATCGCGACCGCGCTCAGGCGCAGGCCAACCTCATTGCACCCGCGCAGATGGAGCAGACCCAGGACGCCTACGCTTCCGCCCTCGCGCAGCGCGATTCGGCGCTCGCCCAGATGGCGCTCGCCACGGATCACCTGCGCTACGCCACGCTTACGGCAGACCACGACGGCGTCATCACGTCGGAGGACGCCGACACCGGCCAGAACATTCAGGCAGATCAAGCCGTCTATCACCTCGACTGGACGGGAGACGTGGATGTTGTCTGCGACGCGTCCGAGCGGACGCTTGGCGCATTAACCGTCGGCAGCAATGCGCGGGTGAGCCTGTCTGCGCTGCCTGGTAAGACCTTCGAGGCGCGCGTGCGCGAGGTGTCGCCTGCCGCCGACCCGCAAAGCCGCACCTGGCGCGTGAAGCTCACGCTGGCCGCGCCGAGCCCCGACGTTCGCCTCGGCATGACGGCGAATGTTGCGTTCGATGCCGCCAGCGACGCGGCCACGGCACGTCCGTTCGCGCTGCCTGTGACGGCGCTCTTTCACAAAGGCGAGGACCCCGCTGTGTGGGTGGTGCGCGCCGGCAGCGACACCCTTGAGCTGCGCCCTGTCAGCATCGCGCGCTACGACGAACGCACGGTCTCTGTCACCGGCGGCTTGCACGACGGCGACCGCGTCGTGATGCAGGGCGTGCACGCAGTGAGCGCAGACCAACACGTCCAGGTGGTGGCCCCGTTGCATCCCGAGGATTTTTCGTCATGAACGCACGCGACAGTGAAACCGCTCAAGAGAGCGCGACCGTCACCACGTCCGACTCCGAGGCACATGGCGAAGGTGGCTTCAATCTCTCCGCGTGGGCGTTGCGCCATCAGCAGTTGGTGATCTTTCTGATCGGGCTTGCAACCCTGTTCGGCGTGATCGGTTATACGCAGCTTGCCCAGTCGGAAGACCCGCCGTTCACGTTCCGGACCATGGTGGTTAAAACTTACTGGCCGGGCGCGACTGCCCGCGAGGTGCAAGAACAGATCACGGATCGGATCGGCCGCCAGTTGCAGGCGGCACCGTATGTCGACAACATCAAGAGCTACTCACGGCCCGGCGAGTCGATGATCTTCTTCGCCATGAAGGATTCGGCCCCCGTCAAGGAGGTCCCGGAGACCTGGTACCAGGTGCGCAAGAAAGTGGGCGACATCTCGGCGACGCTGCCCAAGGGGACGGTTGGACCGTTTTTCAACGACGAGTTTGGTGACGTCTACACAAACATCTACGCGCTTGAAGGTGACGGCTTTACGCCTGCGCAACTGCACGACTACGCGGACCAGTTGCGCACGATCCTGCTGCGCGTGCCCGGCGTCGCCAAGGTCGACTACTTTGGCGACCCGGACCAACACATCTTCGTCGAGATATCGAATGCAGAGCTGACGGGGCTCTCTATCACGCCGCAGCAGCTCGCCCTGGCAATCGATGCACAAAATACCGTTACGCCCGTTGGCACCATTACGACGGCGGACGACCGGGTGTTCGTGCGACCGAGCGGCGCGTTCAAGGATGTGCAGGCGCTCGCCGACACGCTCATCACCGTGAACAAACGCACGTTCCGGCTCGGTGACATCGCGAAGATCACGCGCGGCTATGACGATCCGCCCGTCACCCAGATGCGCGTCGGGGGGCAGGCGGTGCTCGGCATCGGCGTGACGATGCAAAAAGGCGGCGACGTGATCAGCCTCGGCAAGGCGCTCGACGCTAAAACCGCCGAACTGCAGGCGGCCATGCCGGCGGGCCTCAAGCTGGCTCCCGTCTCGAGCATGCCTCACGCGGTCAAGCATTCAGTGGACGAGTTCGTCAGATCGGTCGGCGAAGCGGTAGCTATCGTACTGGTCGTGAGCCTCGTTTCGCTCGGCCTGCGCACCGGCATGGTCGTCGTGATCTCGATTCCGATCGTGCTCGCCGTGACGGCGCTTTGCATGCATGTGTTCAATATCGGACTGGACCAGGTCTCCCTTGGCACGCTCGTGCTCGCGCTGGGGCTGCTCGTCGACGACGCGATCATCGCCGTCGAAACGATGGCCGTGAAGCTCGAGCAGGGGTGGAGTCGCAAGCGCGCGGCGGCCTTTGCCTACACGAGCGCGGCATTCCCGATGCTGACTGGCACGCTCGTGACGGTATCGGGCTTCCTGCCGATCGCACTCGCGAAATCGAGTACGGGCGAATACACGCGTTCGATCTTCGAAGTGTCGGCCATTGCGCTGATCGTATCGTGGTTCGCTGCCGTCGTGCTGGTCCCCTTGCTGGGCTTCCACATGCTGCCCGAGCGCAAGAGCCACGAGAGTGGCGGACACCATCACGAGCACGATGTTTACAGCACCGGCTTCTACCGGCGCCTGTCGGGGTGGGTCGCGTGGTGTATCGAGCGTCGCTGGGCCGTGCTCGGCGTCACTGCCATGCTCTTTGCGATCGCGATGGCGGCCTTCACGCGCGTGCCGCAACAGTTCTTCCCCAACTCTGAACGGCCGGAGCTGCTTGTGGACCTGCGGCTGCCGGAAGGTGCTTCGTTCGAGGCGACCCTGCGTGAGGCGAAGCGCCTCGAAAAGGCGCTCGACGGCCAGCCTGCGATCGAGCATTTCGTGGACTTTGTGGGCACCGGCGCACCGCGCTTTTACCTGCCGCTCGACCAGCAGCTTCAGCAGCCAAACTTCGCGCAGTTCGTGATCACGGCCAGAAGCGTTGAAAACCGTGATGAGTTGATGCACTGGCTCGATGCCAAACTTGGGAGAGAGTTCTCCGGCGTGCGCACGCGTGTGGCGCGACTCGAGAACGGCCCGCCCGTGGGCTTTCCGATCAAGTTCCGGGTGAGCGGCAACGACATTGTGACCGTGCGCTCAATTGCTGAAAAGGTCGCCGAAAAGGTCCGCGCCGATTCCCGCACGCGCGATGTCCAGTTCGACTGGGACGAGCCGGCGGAACGGTCGATCTCGTTCGAGATCGATCAGAACAGGGCGCGCCAGCTTGGCGTGTCGTCGGAGGACGTATCGAACTTCCTGGCCATGACGCTTTCTGGCTACACGGTCACGCAGTTCCGTGAGCAGGACAAGCTGATCAACGTCGATCTGCGCGCGCCGAAGAGCGAACGTGTCAATCCTGCGCAACTCATGAGCCTGGCGATTCCGACGCCGAACGGCCCGGTTCCTCTCGGTTCCCTCGGACATGTTCGGAACACGCTTGAGTATGGGGTGATCTGGCAGCGCGACCGGCAACCGACGATCACCGTGCAGGCCGACATTCGGGGCAACGCGCAGGGCATCGACGTGACCCGCGATATCGAGCACGCGCTCGCCGGGCAGAAAGCCACGCTT
Source organism: Paraburkholderia nemoris (assembly GCF_905221015.1). Lineage (NCBI taxonomy): Bacteria > Pseudomonadati > Pseudomonadota > Betaproteobacteria > Burkholderiales > Burkholderiaceae > Paraburkholderia > Paraburkholderia nemoris. The sequence goes on from NZ_CAJNBO010000018.1 coordinate 131,225, forward strand.
CCAGTCGGCTATCGAATCGAGGTGGGCGGCTCCGTCGAAGAAAGCCTGAAAGGCCAGACCTCGATCAACGCCGAGATGCCGCTCATGATCATCGCCGTGCTGACGCTACTCATGATCCAGCTCAAGAGTTTCCTGCGGACGTTTATCGTCGTGCTGACGGCACCGCTCGGGCTGATCGGCGTCGTGGCCGCGCTGCTCCTGTTCGGCAAACCCTTTGGGTTCGTCGCGTTGCTCGGCGTGATTGCCATGTTCGGCATCGTCATGCGCAACTCCGTGATTCTGGTCGACCAGATCGACCAGGACATCGCGGCGGGGCATGGGCGCTTCGACGCGATTATCGGTGCAACCGTGAGGCGCTTCAGGCCGATCATGCTGACGGCCGCCGCCGCCGTGCTCGCCTTGATCCCGCTCTTGCGCTCAGCTTTCTTTGGGCCCATGGCGACCGCGCTGATGGGCGGTATCACGATTGCCACGGCACTGACCATTTTCTTCCTGCCGGCGCTCTACGCGACGTGCTTCAGGATCCGGCGCGACGAGCGCGGGATGCACCCGGTCGTCGTCGAGCATACGGAGATTTCATCATGAACTTTGGCTATAAGACATCCGTTATCGCCGTGGCTACGGCGCTCGCACTGACGGCCTGCTCGTTTGCCCCCAGCGGGGAGCCCCCGGTGATGCCTTCGCCCACGCATTACGGCGCGCAGGCGCAGCCGTCGAAGACAGTCGTGGCGGATGGCGTTGCGCAGCAATTCGATATCGGCTCGACGGCCGTTCCGCAATGGTGGCGGCTTTACCGGTCCGACGCGCTCGATGCGCTCGTCGACGAAGGCCTGCGCAACAGCCCGACGCTTGCGGCCACGCAGCGGACGCTCTCCGCCGCGCAAGAAGAACTGCGCGGGCAAATCGGTTCGTCCACGCTTCCGTCGGTCGACGCTGCCGCCCAGGTCGAGCGCGCGCGTTCACCGGTCGTGCCCGGCATCGGCCCAAGCGAGGTCCGCTATAACTTCTTTGCCGGGCAGATTCAAACGCACTACACGTTCGACCTCTTCGGTGCGACGCGCTACGCCAATGCGGCGGCTACCGATCGCGTGAATGTGCAGGCATATGAACTGGAAGCGGCTCGGCGCGCGCTCGCCGCCAACATCGTCGGCACGGCGATCAATGTGGCGGCGCTCGATCGCCAGATCGCGCTCACCGAGCGGCTCGTCGCCGTGGCGAGCGAAACTGCAAACGAGGATCAGCAACGGTACGCGCTCGGGTCCATTTCGCACGTGCAGGCGCTCAACTCGACGCAGGAGGCAGATTCGATCGCGGCGAGTCTTCCGGCCTTACACCAGCAGCGCGCCACAGCCGTCCACGCGCTGGCGGTACTGATGGGCCGGACGCCCGATAACGCACCGACCGTTCCCGACCTCGACAGCATGGCGTTGCCTGACCACGTGCCGGTCGTCGTGCCTTCGGAGCTCCTGCGTTCGCGTCCGGACATTCAGGCAGCCGATGCCGCCGTGAAGGCCGCCGCGGCCGACGTTGGCGCTGCGACCGCGCAACTCTTTCCGAGCCTGTCACTGACGGCCTCGATGGGCCGCGGGGGCTTTAGCTGGCCCGCGATGCTCTCAGGTGCAGGCGGGCTCTGGGCGATCGGTGCGGGCCTGTCCCAGCCGCTCTTCCATGGTGGGGCGTTGTTCGCGCAACGCAGAGCCTCGATTGATACCTACGCTGCGACGGTTCTGCACTACAAGTCGACAGTTCTGTCGGCATTCCAGGATGTCGCCGATTCGCTTGCCGCACTGGATAATGACGCGCAGACGCTGGCATCTGCCGAAAGATCGGCACAGGCAGCCCATGCCGCATTCGACGAAACGGCGTCGCGCGCCCGTCTGGGTTCCCTGCCGTCAACGGCGCAGCACGCTAGCGAGCAGCGGTTTCTCAACGCGCAGCTTGGCGCTGTACGCGCCGGGAGCCAGCGCATGAGCGATACCGCCGCACTCTTCCAGGCGATGGGCGAATTACCGGACGATCAGCTGCACGTGACGTCAAGGGAATGACCTTGACTTCGTGAGGTCGGGGAGAGCCTGCGAGTGCGATCTGCTATCCGCTATCCGCGGCGTTGATTACACATTTACTCATCGTATCGGGTTGGTGACCCCAATTCCGTAACCTACGTTGTCGTCGCCGGCCTCATTCCCCATCGACTTTCGTCTCGATGAGCGGCAACGCTCGCATTGCAATCTTCTCCGCCTCGGCGCGCTTGAGTCCGAGTGTTTGCAGAAGCGTTGCCGCCGTGCGCTCGGCGAAGTGCTCTCCGCTGAAGCCAAGTTCGTCGAGTAACTGCGCCGCCGGCGCGCTCGGCGCGACGAAATTCAGCTCGGCTGCAACTGCCGCGAGCACCGTGCCGCCAACCGAAAGAAAGCCGATGAAGGGGTCGGCGACTATAAAGCGCTTGGCGGCGATTCCATTTCCGATATCCCGCAGCAGCCGCTGACCCAGCCCGCGGCTCAGCACACCCGCAGAAAACCCTTCGCGTATCAGGAAGCGTCCCCATACGGGGTCGCGCCGCGCACGCATCAGGGTATGACGCACCGAGACGGCGATCACTTCTGCGGGGTCGGACAGGCCCCCCGCGAGTCGATCGAGCATGTCGGCGAACTCCTCGAACACGTTGTCTACAAGCGTCGCGTAGATGGCTTCCTTCGACTCGAAGTGGTTGTAGAACGATCCGAACCCGACGTCGGCGGCCTCGGTGATTTCGTTGATGGCTACGCCTTCCATGCCCTTTTCGGCCATCAGCCTGAGGGCCGCGTCGAGGAGGCGGGCGCGCGTCTCGCGCTTACGACGGGCACCACGCGGCTCGCGTTCTTCGGGAACGGCAACCGGGGCAACTGACGCCGCACGGGAAGGGCGCTTTGCTGTCGGGCGATTTGAAGTGTTCGGCATGATCGGTCCAGTTTTGGCCATGCCGAAGTATAGATGCTATTGTCTATGTTGACAAAATCATCATTTATGAATTTAATGTCACTAACGGCCATGTAGCGCCGGTCTAAGAAACAACAGACGGAGTGACTGTGGAGACAGCAGCAAAAGATGGTTCCGCGCCGCACAGCCGGGATGGCGAGGGTTGTGCGCCGATCGGGGCATTTCCGCGAGCCGTAGACGTTTTATTGGTGGGTTGCGGACCGGTGGGTGCAACGATTGCCAATCTGTTGGCACAGCACGGCGTGAACGTGATGGTTGTCGACAAGTCGACTGAAGTATTCATGGCGCCCCGTGCGATCGCGCTCGACAACGAAGCGCTGCGCATCCTTCAGCTTGCCGGCGTTGCGGAGAGCGATTTCGAGACGATCGCCATACCGTACGTCCGCATGAGGTCGCCAATGCTGGGACTGTTCGGTAGGGTGAATTCGCTGGGCAGCCTGGATGGTCATCCGAAGCTCGTCACCTTCTACCAGCCAGACCTTGAGCGGTGCCTACGCGCCCGGCTCGCGACATACGACTGTGCGCATGTCGCGTTGGGGGTTGAGCTCAAGAGCTTCACAGAAGAACGGGATCATGTGCTCGCAGCGTTAGATCTTGGCCAGGGGCGCACACATGTGGTCCGGGCCCGCTATCTGGTCGGCGCGGACGGGGCGAGTTCATTGGTACGCCAGCTCATTGGGCAGGAATTCAAGGGCAAGACATTCGCCGAGGACTGGCTGATCATCGATGCCCGCAACGTACCGCGTCCGATCGATCACATCGAGTTCATCTGCGATCACCGCCGGCCGATCCCGCATATGGTCGCGCCTGGCGGTCGCGAACGCTGGGAGTTCATGCTTCGGCCCGGCGAGCGCCGCGAGGATATGGAATCCGAGACGTGTATCCGGGATTTGCTTTCCCCCTGGGGCAGGGTGGAAGACATGATCATCGAGCGCAAGGCCGTGTATCGCTTCCATGCGCGCGCTGTCGATGCATTTAGCAAGGGCCGGGTGTTCCTGGCGGGCGACGCGGCCCACATCACGCCCCCATTCGTTGGGCAGGGATTGGTCGCAGGTCTTCGGGACGCCGCCAACCTTTGCTGGAAGCTCGCATGGGTGGTGCAAGGACGTGCCCATCCAGAGATTCTCGATACCTATGACGAGGAGCGGCGCCCCCACGCGAAGGCGATGATCAACCTCGCGAAGTTCATGGGCAAGCTCGTCATGCCCCGGAGTGGCGTCGTCGCCTTATTGACCCACGGGTTGATGCGTCTGTCGAGACTGGTACCTCGCCTACGCGCGCAATTCGAGGAGCTGCAGATCAAGCCAAAGAATGCATTCCGCCGCGGGCTGTTCGTCAAGGGCCGCTCGTCGACGAAGCTCGTTCGTGGCGCAGTCATCGCGCAAGGCTGGGTGAGAGGTTCGGATGGCACCACGCGTCTGAGCGACGACGTGCTCGGGCCGGGTCTCGCGTTGATCGGGTTTGGCGTGGACGCGGCGGCTACGCTCGAGCACGCGACGGCCGCAGCCTTTGCGCGTGCCGGAGGGCGCGTTGTCCAGATTGCCCACCGGGGGCAACGACTGCATCGTGCCCCGCGCGACAGCTGGGAAGATCTCGAAGGCGTATTTCTTCCCGGGCTGGTGCCCCTCGGGTGGGCTGCCGTAGTGCGGCCCGACAAGACGATCGTCCACGACGGCCCGGCAACCGATGCAAACCGTATTGTGCGCGAGAGTCTCGCCTTGCTGGGTAATCCCTTGAGCCTGCGGACGCCGGAAGTCGAAACCGCTATTCGAACCGCCTGATTTCTTATTCGTTATGAAACTGACCACTGCACAGCCGGCTCGTCACCCTGATCCCACGACGAAAGCGTCGGCATTGGCCTATCTGATATTCGAGCGGCCGGACCTCGGGAAGGCCGAGCAATTTCTCAATGATTTCGGGCTACGAACCGTATCGCGCGGTAAAGCACTATTGCTTCTGCGGGGAACGAGTGCTTCGCACTTCTGCTATGTCATCCGGAAGGCGTCGAAATCCCGGTTCATTGGCTTTGGGCTACAGGTCGACGACAGGGCCGATCTTGATGCGCTTGCAAGAGTGCCTGGCGCATCTGAGGTCGAACGCTCGCCATTGCCAGGCGGCGGCTATATGGTACGGCTGACCGACCCTTCCGGCTTTCGTGTCGATGCGATATGGGGCCAGGCGCCAGTCGCGACGTTGTCCCATCGGCCGCCATTGGCGTTTAACTCCGTAGATGCGGCCGTCCGGATTAACGGGACGCAGCGACCACCCGAGCGCGCGCCCGAAGTTATCCGGCTCGGACATGTCGTGCTTGAACTCGCCGACTATCAGGAAACCTGCGCATGGTATACGCAGCATTTCGGGTTTATCCCGAGCGATGTGCAGGTGCTTCCCGATGGCTCGCCCGTCGTCGCGTTCATGCGGCTTGATCTTGGTGACAAACCGGCCGATCACCATACGCTGGCGCTCGCACAAGGCTTCCTGCCCACCTACAGCCATAGCGCCTACGAAGTCGTCGATGCAGACGCGGTCGGCATGGGCCAGCGCGTCCTGCGCGAGAGGGGGTGGACGCACGCGTGGGGAATCGGACGCCATATCCTGGGCAGCCAGATCTTCGACTACTGGCAGGACCCGTGGGGCGACAAACATGAGCACTATTGCGACGGCGATCTCTTTACGGCCGATGCACCGACCGGTGTCCATGGCGTGAGTCGTGAGGCGATGGCGCAATGGGGACCAACAATGCCGCGCAGTTTCACGAAGCCCAAATTCACACCTTCGAGCATCGTGGCGCTTTTCAGGAACCTGCGCCGCAGCCCCGACCTGACGCTGAGCAAGCTGCGGACGCTGGCAAAGCTTTTCGCTTGAACCAACCCTTTCCATAGAATCCGGAGATAGATAAATGGCACTTCACGTTCTGCATTACCTGCACCATGGCCGCGCCCAGTGGGGCGTGGTCGCTAATGGCACTATCACGCCGATTCCCGGCGAGTTCAAGACGACCGCCGAGTTTATCGAGGCCAATCCGGTCGAACGGCTGTTCGTGCTGAGCGCTCCGACGATTCCCGAATCGGAAGTGCAATGGTTGTCGCCAGTGACCGCCAATCAGCAGTTCATCTGCCAGGGCGCGAATTATCGCCAGCATATGATCGAGTCCGGCATGGACCCGGATGTGAAGAAATTCAACATGATCTTCACGAAGGCGACGAGCTGCATCGTTCCAGCCGATTCGCCCGTCGTGAAGCCAAATGAAGTCCAGTTCCTCGACTATGAGATCGAACTCGGTCTTGTCCTCAAACGCGACGTTACGTCCCGCGAGATCGTCACCGACGACAACCTGCATGACTACATCGCGGGCGCCGTGATCGTCAACGACTATTCCGCGCGCGATATCCAGATTCCACAGATGCAGTTCTACAAGGGCAAGAGTTATCGCACTTTTGGCCCTGTCGGCCCTTACCTTTGCCTCCTCGCGAAACAGGATATTCCAAAGCTGAAGGAGCTCGTGCTGACGCTGACGGTAAACGGAACCGTTCGCCAGAATGACTCCACGGCGGGCCTTGTCTACGGCCCGGCAGAGACCTTGACGGAGATTTCCGCCATACACGACCTGCGCGCCGGGGACCTGCTCGCGACCGGCACGCCCTCCGGTTGTGCCCTGAGCATTCCGTCACCGGAAAAGATGCGCGCCGCGGCGCAGCTGCCTGAAGCGGAAAAATGGCGTCTTTTCCTGAAGATGCAGGAGGAAAGGCCGCAGTACCTGAGGGTGGGGGACGTCGTGGAGGCAAATATCGTCAGCAATGACCGCTCGATCGATCTGGGCGTACAGCATAACGTCGTTATGGAACAGGCGGCATGAAAGGCGTCGCAAACGTACACGATGTCCTTGCCATTGAAACGCAGGGGCAACTGGCGGATCTTCCGTCGAGTACCTACGAGATGATTTGCCGGGGCGCCGCCATCAATCCAGTGGCACCCGCACTTTCGTTCTTTGCAACGGCCGACGACCACCGGAACGCTGAGTGCTGGACGTATGGTGAACTCGTGCGCGATGTCACGCGAACCGCGAACATGTTTGCGCGCCTGGGAGTACAGCGCGACTCGGTTGTTGCATACGTTCTGCCCAATCTCCCTGAAACGCACCTGGTGATCTGGGGCGGGGAAGCCGCCGGGATTGTCTGCGCGATCAATCCGCTGCTTGAGAGTGAAGCCATCGGCGAACTGCTCAACGCCTCAGGTGTGAGCGTGCTCGTGACCCTGGCGCCGTTTCCCGGAACTGACCTCTGGCAAAAGGTGCAAGCGGTGTTGCGCACGGTGCCTTCCCTTCAGCATCTGGTGCTGGTGAATCCGGCCGACCGCATGCCGGGCGAAAAGGGATTTGCGGCCCGGATGCTTCAACGTGGCGAGTCTTCGAAACTGCATGGGCCTGGCGGCGTTCACGGTGCCGTTCCTGCGCATGTCGGCATCCACGATTTCAGCACCGCCATCGCGGGGGAGTCCGGGGTGGCGCTCAGCAGCACGCGTCGACTGAGCATCGATGATGTGTCGTCGTTCTTTTGCACGGGCGGTACCACCGGGCTGCCGAAGATTGCGGTTCGACGGCACGGCAACGAAGTGGCCAATGCGTGGAACGCGGGGCAATTCTTCGGCGAAAGCATTGGTCCGGGAAAAGCGATTTTTTGCGGACTACCGCTTTTCCACGTGAACGCCGTGATGGTGACAGGTCTGCTGGCGTTCTCGCGTGGTGCCCACGTCGTGCTCGGCACACCGCAAGGTTATCGGGGCGAAGGCGTTGTAAAGCGTTTCTGGGAAATTGTCGAGCATTACCGCATCAACTTCTTCAGCGCTGTCCCGACACTCTACGGATCGCTGCTGGACGTTCCAGTTGGCGAGCACGATATCAGCTCGCTCGAGTATGGACTGTGTGGCGCCGCCCCCATGCCGGTGGAATTACTTCGCACTTTCCAGGATCGTACAGGAATAAGAATCCTTGAGGGCTACGGCCTTACGGAAGGTACCTGCGTTAGCAGCGTGAACCCTCCGCTTGGCGAGCGCAGGGTCGGTTCGATTGGTCTTCGTCTGCCAGGTCAGGCAATGAAAGCAGTGGTGGTCGATGAAACCGGCCGGTATGTACGGGATTGCGTTGCGGATGAGGTCGGCCAGCTGGTTATCTCCGGGCCAAACGTGTTCGTTGGCTATACCCGGCCGGAGCAGAACAGTGGCATCTGGATGGAAAGTGGCGACGGCGGCCGCTGGCTCAATACCGGAGATATCGGACGGTGCGACCCCGACGGTTACTTCTGGCTCACCGGCCGGCAGAAGGAGCTGATTATCCGGGGCGGGCACAACATCGACCCTGCGGCAATCGAAGAACCACTGCATCGCCATCCCGCAGTCCAGATCGCGGCAGCCGTAGGCCGTCCCGATATGCACGCAGGCGAGCTGCCGGTTGCCTATGTCCAGCTAAAGCCGGGTACAACGGCAACGGAAGCGGAATTGGCCGAGTTTCTGCGCCATCAGATAAACGAACGCGCCGCGTTGCCAAAGGGGATACGGATCGTGGATGCGATGCCGCTGACGGGCGTCGGCAAGATCTTCAAGCCTGCGCTAAAACGGCGAGAAATGGCAGACGCCCTGGAGTCGGCCCTCGTAGAGGCTGGTGTAGAGGATGCAACCATTAGCCTCATTGATGACACCTCGCGTGGAATTTCACTTCACGTCGAACTTGGCGACCCCGCGTTCGAAGCATTGGCGACTTCCGCGCTCGGACGCTTTCCGTTCGCATTTTCGATCTCGGCCGCCGCGAGGCCAGTACGGGCGGAGCAACCGACGGGGACGGACCCAGCAGCAACAGATGCGTAGGGCAGGCCAACGTGACACGAACCACGACATCATAGGGACGTGTTCGGTCGTGCGACCGGATTAGAGGGTGATCGGAAGTACCCGCCGCGATGCCGCGTTGAGATGGCCACCAGCGTATTTGATTTAGTACATCTATTCGTTTGGAATTCTCTTTCTTCCGGCATCGAGACGGAACGCCTGGCTATGCACGCTTACTAGAGTGAAGGGCGATGGGGGTAGGCGGCGGTCTAGCTATACGAAAGACGGACAGTAATAAATTTAGCAGTTCGAATGGAAGCACACTGATCAACAAGATTTTCCAGACAAAGAGACAGGAGAAGAGACATGAAGGATTACAAACGCACGATCAGTTCGGTCGGTATGGCGGCTTGCATCTGCTCGGCTGGGTTTATCGACAATGCCAATGCGCAGTCGGCTGGAAGCATAACGCTGTCGACAGGATGGCTTCACATTGCGCCGCAGGGCGACGCAACGCCACTAACCGTGGAAAGCATTGGCGGGGTAGCGGTGAATCAGCAGCTATCTGGTAGCGGAGCGCATGCGAGCTCAACAGATACGGTGGGAATTACCACTGAGTACTACGTCACGGACAACATGGGTGTCGCCATGCTTTTTGGACTACCAATGAAGGTGAATCTCATTGGCGACGGGACGCTGCAGAAGTATGGCAAGCTCGGCACAACAAGGCCCATGCCGCCCGCCATCGAACTTCGATACCACCTGTTTTCAGCCGAATCGAAATTCCGTCCGTTCCTGGGGCTCGGCGTGAACTATACGTGGTTCACCCAGGTTCGGACAACCAATAGCCAATTTGTCACTGATAGCCTTGGTCCAGGCGGCTCGGCACGTGCGACACTCAGTTCATCGTGGAATCCTGTATTCGAGGTCGGGGCAAATTACGCGATTACAAAACACTGGTCGGTCGGAACCTCTCTTGGCTACGTTCCGGTGAGAACCCACCTTACGTTATACGGGCAGACCGCAACGGGAACGCAGATCGTTTCCAAATCCACGCTCCGGCTCAATCCGCTTAACGTCTTCCTGAACGTCGCCTATACGTTCTAGCGCGTACAGATCGTCGATGCGCCAATCGAGGGGTTTGAACGCTCTTCAGGGACAGAGGCAAGCAAAATGTTTTCTGCTGCGTACTTGCGCCCAGGAGACTCTATTTTCAAAAAGCTCGACCGTGATTTCAGGTGTCTCGCTTAATGCAGCGCGTGAGTGAGATTCGTGGATTGCCTGCTTCTGTCACCGTTGATAACGGTCCGGAGTTTGCCGGCAGGTTTGCATGCCGTTCCCGGCTGGTGTGGGAGTTCATGCGGGGTAGATCATGACCGCGTGCCATCCGGCAGCGCAAGGGTATAGCCACCGGATTGACGATCGAGTGGGAATAGGGGGGTAATTATTTTTTAAATCAACGAGTTACGGCGACTGATAAAGAGCGATCGCCGAATTCTAAATTGGCGAAGGTCGGTCAGTAACCTGTTGGAAAATTTGGAGATTTTCTATTTCATCTGACTTTTCTGGGAGCTCTGCGAGCTCAATTCTGGCGAATCAGAGCCTCTCGAGAACTTCAAGAAAGAGCAATATGCCGATGAAGAAGCCAATCCATCTCACCGTGGTCATGAGGCTGGTGAGCCGAACAGCGAGCGAGTTCACGGCGTCCGCGACAGGGTTCGCCGTTAATTCATCACCGCGGTCGCCGCTCGCCGTCGCGGTACGCAATTGAGCAGTTGCGAGGTCAATACGAAGGTGGGTGACGTAGCCAATTGCGATTTCCGGACATTCGATTGCGCCGTCGCTTTTGTTGGGCCTGAGAAAAAAGTTGGGCTCGCGCCGAGGGTTAGCCATAGCGCTTTCGGCCGTGTAGAGGTGTCGCAGCGCCAGTCCCAACTCGACTGCGCCAAACTGGCCATCTGACATCGCCTTCGAAAGCGCATGTATACAGGCTTCGGGAATGTGGCAGGCGAGCCACCACTGATCGGGTTCGCCCGTCTCCGCGTCGGCCAGATTGACTCCGAGACGAGCAGTACCGAGCGGCACGTCGGCAAACGAAATACCGAGTTCGTCCTCCAACTCGCGCAGACCTAACCGGTCAGCCTTGCTGACGTCGCGTGCTTCGAAGGACACCTCAACGGCGTGCATCGCGTGTTCAGCGTCGCCAATGATCGACAGCTCCTGGCCATCGAGATGCGCCACTCCGTGCAGCGACGTGGAAAGTGTTGGCTGTTTGTCTGCGTCCAGAGGCTCTGCGAGCTGTTGCGCCACATGAAGCTGTTCCAACCTCAACCACATTGACCGAGCTGGGAAATACGTGCGCTTCTCGCCATCCAACCCAACATGTTCGAGGGCGTGATCCTTCCGCTCAATTAATTCCGTCGCGGCGTTTTTTTCCAGAAACTCCATGGCGCGCCCCACTCGTGATTGCGTCAAGCCCTTGAGCGATAAAGGCCAAGGACGTGGGTGTTGTCCGTCTGAGCGCGTGGTCAAAGCGCCGACGGTTGCATATTGCAATGCAGCATGCTGATGGTAGGAATTCTACCCATCCGGACGTTTGGTGGATATTAGGAAGAGCACACATAAATTGCAATTTCTTTCTGAGCCCACTCTAGCCGGCCAAATCCGAAGAACGTCACTGGGTTTGCCCTACCGCAAGTGTAGGGGGGTGACCCATCCCAGGCTCCGTCGCTCTTGTTCAGAATCCAGATACGGGCTGATGTAACAACGTAACCAGCCCGCATTCGCAGTAGAGCATGACGTCCGGCGCGTATCGCACCGGCTGACCCCTGGGACGGAGGTCATATGTTCAGTACCCGCGTTTATCGCAGCAGTGTTGTCGCGCTGCTGTTCCTGCTATTTGCAGTTCCTTCGTTCGGCCAGTCGTTCCGGGTGCAATGCCCGCCAACCACGCCGGCGCATCCGACGGCACTGCCGCCTGGTACAGGGGAGCCCGCCTACACCGGGCCGTCCTACACCGGACAGACCTCCACGTCGACCGGCGTCGTCAACGGCGCGATCAAGTGCCAGCAGATCTCGGGCGGTGATGGTTACGCAACGATGGCGAACGGCGTGCAGACCTACCTGTTCGCTTTCGGCCCGTTGTCCGGGCTCGCCGACATCAAGGCGGGCCTTCCGGGCACCGAGTTCGCCTCGGTGTTCAACACCGTCGGCGACCCAAGGTCGGACCCGACCTACAACGGCGCGGTCGGCCTCGTGCCTGATCCGGAATCGGTGCCGCCGGGCCAGTTGACCGGCCACGTCGATCCACGACCCATCATGGATATCGGCGTGATGAACGGCAACGAGCCGGCGCCGACGATGGCGATCGACGAGGACGACGAGTTCTTCCTCACGCTGACGAACGTCGGGATGATCATGCGCCCCGACCTGTTCGAGCGGCACACTGTGCATTTCCACGGCTATCCGAATGCCTCGTCGTTCTATGACGGTGTGCCGGATGCGTCGGTGGCGATCAACATCGGCGCGAGCTTCACGTACTATTATCTCGCGCCGGATGCCGGCACCTACTTCTGGCACTGCCACATCACGCCGCCGGAACATTTGCAGATGGGGATGGTCGGCCAGATCTTCGTGCGACCGCGCCAGAATCGCGTTCCCGGTGGTGCGTCGCTGTACAGCTCGCTGCAGCAGCAGCAATTGGATCTGCGCACGAAATGCGGCACTGACATTCTGTGCACGACACCGCTGCCACCTGCGAACAGCGTTCTCCACGTCAACAACAAGAGCGGCAAGCCGACGCTCTACGCGTACAACGACGGCGATGGCTCGACGGCCTACGATGTCGAATACCCGGTGCAGATACACGGCTTCGATCCGAACTTCCACTTCATTGGCATGACGTTCAATCCGGAGCCGTTCACCGACATGAAGGACAAGCTCTTCATGTTGAACGGACGCAGCTATCCGGACACCGTGAATCCGAACCCGCTGTCGACACAGGTCGCCGACGGTACACCGCATTTTTCGCAACCGCTGCCGACGCTGATCAACATTCCGGCTGGCGGCAGGGCGCTGCTGCGGATCTCGGACCTGGACGTCACCGAGTATCAGACGCTGGCGTCGCTTGGCATTCCGATGCACGTGGTCGGTATCAACGCCCGCTTGCTGCGCGACATGTCCGGCAACGACATGACCTACAACACGAACTCGATCACGCTGGGCGGTGGCGAATCGATCGACGTGATCCTCGACGCCAGCGACACGACGAAATATAAGCCGGGTGCGATCTTTTACCTGTACACCCCGAATCTCGATCACCTGGCCAACGACCAGGAAAACTTCGGCGGCTTGATGACCGAGGTCCACATCTGCAACGCAGTGGACCCGACCAAGAAGTCCTGCACCTAGGAGAAGAGCCGTGGGACACATCAATCACAACACATGGATCGCCACGCTCGCGCGTCTTGGGCGGCTTGCACGGTTCGGTGCGGCGATGCTCGCCACGCTTGTCTGCATGCACGCGCAAGCCGCCGCGCCCGGCATCACGGGGACGCACTTCGACCTGAGTGCCGAGGCGAACCGCATCACCCAACCCGACGGCGCGAGCGTTTATTCGTGGGGCTATGGATGCCGCACGGCGCCGGCCGGCTTTTCGCCGTCCACGATCGCAGGCGCGAACTGTCCGAGCATGCAGATTCCCGGTCCGACGCTAATCGTGAAGCAGGGCGATGTCGTCACGGTGACGCTCACCAATAACCTGCCGGCGGCGGCGGGCAACACGTCGATCCTCTTTCCGGGATTCCAGGTCTGCGCCGCGGCACTGAACCCCGACGGGACCTGTCCTGCCGCGCTCACCGGCTCGCCGGGATTGCTGACCCGCGAGGCCGCCCACGGCAGCACGGTCACGTATAGCTTCGTTGCGGCGACACCTGGCACGCATGCCTACTACAGCGGCACGCAAGGCGATCTGCAGATCGAGATGGGCCTGTATGGCGCGATCATCGTTTTGCCGACCTCCTCACCCGGCACGGTTGCGGTGCCTACTGGTTGCCGGGCAGTCGCGGCGACGCTGCCGGATGGGCAACCCGACTTCCGCAATGCCGGCGCGGCCTATAACCACAGCGCAGCCTGCTACGACCGTGAGTATCTTTTTCAGTTCTCCGAAATGGATCCGCGCATTCATGCGCAGGCGGAACAGCAGGCGGCGAACGCGTGCACGGCACCGAACGGCTGCATGACCGTCGAGACAGAGCCTTACCACCCGGCCTATTTCATGGTCAACGGCCGCTCGATGCCGGACGACATGGACCCGAACTACGCCGTGCAGTATCCGCATCAGCCCTACAACGGCAATCCGCACATGCACCCGGGTGAACTGGTTCTGTTGCGGATTATCGGCACCGGCCGCTGGCAGCATCCGTTCCACGAGCACGGCAATCACGTGCGGGTGTTGGCGCGCGATGGAAACATGATCCTGAGCAAGACGGACCCGACCAAGGTGGCCGGACCGCTGCTGTTCACGACGACCACGACGCCGGGTCTCACGATGGACGGAATTTTCTACTGGACGGGCAAGGGCCTGAACTGGGATGTCTATGGGCATAAGCCTGGGGATCTGTACACCGATACCGATCCGAAATACGCGGCTTATCTCGGCAAGCCGGTTGTCTGCATCCCGGACGTGAACGGCTACTACACGGCCGACCCGCTGGCGCCGAACTACTACGAGTGGTGCGCCGATCACGGCAAGGCACTCGAAGCGCATCCGTTCGGCAACGTGGGTAGCGGCGGGCCGGTCACCCTGCCGGACTCGCACGTGCTGACCAACGGCTTCTGGTATGGCGGCAGTCCTTATCTTGGGCCCGACGCGACCGTACGCGCCACTGCGCCCACCGGGACCACGCCGCCGAGCGGGACGGTCGTGAATCCACCCACGACAGAAGCAGGGTTCGCATTCATGTGGCACTCGCATAACGAGCGCGAGATCACCACGAACAACATCTTCCCAGGCGGAATGATGATGATGATGCTCGTCGATCCACAGGTTTTCCTGATTGACGAATCCAATTAGAGGCGGGGAGAAGCGCGATGAGATCCACTCAGTTTAAGGCGACCCTCTTCGACGTGTTCAAGGCAGGGGTCATGGCGTCGATTCTGCTGACTGCCAGCAGCATATCTTGTGCTCAAGTCGTCAGTCTGACAGCGAAGGCGACGACTGCCACGCTGCCCGACGGGCAAGCGGTGCCGATGTGGGGCTACACGTGTACGCCGGCCGCGGTTGCGCCGGCGACCTGTGCGGCGGCGAACCCGGGCGCCGGAGCGAACTGGTCGCCTGTCGTGATCACCGTGCCGCCAGGACCGCTGACGGTCAACCTCACCAATAGCTTGCCCGGTGCCGTGCCGACCTCGCTCGTCGTAGTGGGGCAGTTGGGCGGCGGCCTGGGGACGACGGCGACCAGCATGCCGAGTCCGCCGCATCCGACGCAAACCGCGACAACCTGGCCGATTGCCACTACCGCGAGCGGCGCGACTTTCACACCGCCCGCGCAAGGGCCACGTGTCCAGTCGTTTGCCACCGAAGTGGCGACTGGCAAGACAACCTCGCTTACGTGGAGCAATCTCAGCCCTGGCACTTATCTGATCGAGTCGGGAACGCATCCGTCAATCCAGGGGCCGATGGGGCTATACGGCGTGCTGGTGGTGAAAGCGCCGGTCGGCGGCACCGTAAGCTGCCCGGTAGCGTCGCAGCTGTATCAGGCTTATACGAATCCGGCTATCTGCTATGACGCCGACGTACCGCTCGTGCTGAGCGAAATCGATCCGGTGCAGAACACGGCCGTCGCAGCGGCGGTGACGACGGCGGGCTTCAGCGAAACCCTGGCATGGTCGGGGCAGCCTGGCGGCTGCGGCGATTCGAAGTCGACGGCGTTCGGCACCTGCTATCCGCCGACCGTGAACTACGATCCGCGCTACTACCTGATCAACGGCGTCGCCTTCGACCGGACCAATCCCGGCGGCTCTTCGTTTGCCGCTACCGCGCCCGTTGCTACGGGCCAGGTGCTCGTGCGTTTCGTGAATGCAGGTTTGCGGATGCACGTTCCGTCCGTAGTCGGTGCACAAACCGGCAATCCTGTCGCTTCCGGTTTCTCGCTGATCGCCGAGGACGGCAATGTGTTGCCCGGCAATCCGCGAGTCCAGTCCGAAGTGTTTCTGGCGGCCGGCAAGACCTACGATGTGATGATGAACGCACCGGCCACAGGCGCAACGGCGCTTCCGGTATTTGACCGCGAACTGAGCCTGTCCACCAACAATCAGCGTGACGGCGGGATGCAGGGCTATGTTGCCGTCAATGGCGGCGCGCTGCCGACGTCGGGTGCGGCGAATCAGAATGCGATTGCCAATTCCTCCACCTACTTCTTTGTCCCTGGCACCACGCTGACCGTGTCGGACCCGGCCAAGGGCGTGAAAGCCAAGGACGTGAATGTTTACGGCGTAGAGGTCAAGACAACGACCACCGGCGGCGCACTGACGCTGAACCCGGATGGCACGTTCGTCTATGTGCCGAATGCCGGTACGACAGCTGACAGCTTTGTGTATCAGGCCAACGGCAATCCCGCGGTATCGGCGACGGTCACGCTATCAGCCTGCAGCGCCGGCAACGGCTGTCTGTCTGGGCCGCCAGTGGCCAGCAATGGCACTTACGTCAGCAACATCGCGTCGCGGCTGCAGATCGGCGCGCCCGGCGTGCTAGCCAATGCCTCGGATCCGAAGGGGCTGCCGCTTACGGCAGCGATTTCGGGGGCAGTGACAGGCGGGACCGTCACGCTGAATCCGGACGGATCGTTCACCGCGATTCCGACGACGCCGCCGGTGGGCAGCAGTGCGACTGCCACCATGACGTTCAAATACACGGCAAAGAATTCGCAGAACACGTCGAGCACCGCCGCGACCGTGACGGTGACGTTCAAGGGCGGCAGCGGACTTATCGTCAAGCCGCTGGACGCACCGAGCACGGCGCCGGGCAAGACCGCGGTTCAGCTTGCCGACTACCGCTGGATCATCGAGGAAGACCGTACGTTCCAGATCGATCCCGCATGCCAGACCACCGCGACAACGCGCCCGGCTAGCTGCCCGCCGCTGCCGGTTCCCAGCCTCGGCGCAAATTTCCACACCAGCTACATGCCGGTGGTGGCAGCAGGTTGTGTCGGCAAGGTCGCCTGCGAGTCGGGGCAAACGGTATATGACCCGGCGAGCAACTCGCACTTGCCGGCCGTGTGCGATATCGGCAACGGCGTGTGCCGCACGACGGCTGCGCAACAGGTGCCGGTCAATCCGAGCCAGGTTGCGCTCGATCCGACAAAGCACTACTACATCTCGATCTTGCCAGGGGACGCCGGTAACAGCTTTGGGAATGGAGCGGGCTTGCCGCAGCCGGTCAATCCGGCGAACCCGAGCGGGCCGCAAAGACAGTTCGACATTTCCAAGGACTGCCCGTCGGGTCCCGGCGGCGCGGATTTTGCGCCGGGCACGGGTAAGTGCGGCCACACCATGGGTGGCGCCCCGATCGCGCCCGGACAGACCAGCGTCAACGTGCTGTTGCAGGAGACGCCGATGGCGACCGCGAAGGTCTCGGTGTTCGTCTTCGAGGACGACGCCCCGCTGAATGGCGAGGTGGACGTCAGTGGCGGCACCGATACGTTCGGCACCGCGCGCGAGCCAGGACTTGGTGGGTTCGAAATCAAGCTATGGGACGACGCGGGCGGCACTGGTGATGCAACCGGACAGATGACTTACGACATGTTCAACATGCCGCTGTCCAATTCCTTGCAGGGAACCATCGATCCGATCTCGGGGCTCAACGCCTGCCCGATTTCGACGTCGACCGACGGCCTCGTCGGCATGGTCCCGACGTGTCCGAAATTCGAGTCGGACGGCAAAACGATTTCGCCGCTCGTCGGCCAGGCCATCATTGCCAACCTGATGCCCGGCCGCTACGGTATCGTCGCGACGCCGGCAGCCGACCGGATCGGCAGGGGAGAGGAATGGCTGCAGACGAACACGCTGGACGGACAGAAGGCACACGACGCGTTCATCAAGGTGGGTGGGCCGGCATACTTCCAGGAGTTCGGGCCAGCAGGCTTTCACGTGGCGATCGGCTTTGCCAATCCGAAAATTATCAATGCTCGCTTGCCGCTCCTGTGCGCGGGTGCGACGTGCAACAACGGACTCAAGGGCAGAGTAACGAACCTGCACTACAGCCGTCCGCCGAACGAGAATCTGTTTGGCGCCGGCTCGCGAACCTCACTGAGTTTCACGCAATGCTATATCAGCGTCGGCGACCCGGACGGCGAGGATATGGCGTTCACCAAGTGCAACGCGGACGGAACGTTCAGCTTTAGCGGCTTGCCCGCAGGCACGTTCAGAATCACGATCTTCGATCAATGGAACGATCAGATCGTCGATGGGCTCGCGACGGCGGTACAACTGGCGGGTGGCCAGACCGTGGATGTCGGGGATCTTTCGGTGCTCCAATGGCATACGAATCTCTACACCCGGACCTTCATGGATCTGAACGGCTCGGGTGTCTCGCAGGCAAGCGACCCGGGGCTCGCGCTGGTTCCGACCAATATCCGCTTCCGTGACGGCAGCTATTCGAACTTCAACAACACGGACCTGAACGGCTATGCGTCGTTTAACGAAGTGTTCCCGCTGTTCAACTGGTATGTCGTCGACACCGACGAAACGCGCTTCAAGCAGACTGGCGTACATGTGGTGTACGACGCGGGCGGCCCGCCCGACGGCACACCCGGCGGCGGCACCTCGACCATCGCTGCCAATTACGCCAACACGCTGGAATCCGCGACCGCGCACCTGCCGACGAATCTACGGGTGCCGGGGGCGGTGTATTGCAACGATGCGGACTGCAAGGACCGCTCGGGTACGACTCCTTCGACCGGCAGAGTCGATCCGCCGTGGGTAACCACGATGGGTTGGCAGGGCTTCTCCGGGCAGAGTTCCTTCATCGAGTTTGGCAAGGCGCAGTTTGGCGCGACTGAAAACGGCGGCATCCGGGGCGAAGTCATCTATGCTTCGACGCGGCCGTTCGACGATCCTTCGCTGCTGATCCACACAAAGTGGACGCCGGACGTGCCGAACGTCACGGTGAACCTGTATCAGGAGGGCGTCGCGGCGGACGGCACCACCAGCCTGACGCTGGTCGACACGACGAAGACCGCCAGCTGGGATGACTGGGCGCAGGGCTTCCGCTCCGACGGCGTGCCGAACATGAACTGTCCGGGACAGGAGACCACTGACCCGTTCTTCTTCACGTTGAAGGACACCCCGCAATGGCTCGATGCGCAGCATCGTGCATTGCCGGCGCATTCGCAGTTCAAGTGCTACGACGGCATGCACGCGTTCAACCAGCTGCAGCCCGCGCCATACGACGGGATGTACAAATTCCCCAGCGTGACGGGCCGGAATACGACGACCGGCAAGCCGACCGCGACGAACTGCACGGTCTGTGTGGCCAATCCTTCGGGCGACGGTACGCAGATGCTGCCTGCCGGCAAGTACGTGGTCGAAGTGATCGTGCCGCCGGGCTACGAACTGGTGAAGGAGGAAGACAAGAACATCCTGATCGGCGACAACTATATTGCGCCGGTCACGCAGCAGTTCGCCGGCATTGGCGCCATCTTCATCCTGCCCGACCAGGCTGCGGTGAACTCCACCTATAACCGGAACAATCCGCAGAATCCGACCCAGGACCTGGGCTCCACGACCTACTCGCGAGGCGAGGGCGACACGGGCAGCATCGAAACTTCCTGGCCTTGCGTCGGTGAGCTGCGCATCGTGCCCGACTACATCAGCTTGTTCCCGGGTTCGCAGGAAGTCGCGCCGTTCGCGGGCGCCTCCCGGCACCTGTGCGACCGCAAGGAAGTGAACCTGACGAACCAGTCAACAGTGCTGGCGAAGTTCTGGATCTTCAGTTCGACGCACGTCGCCGCGCACTATACCGGCTTCATGCTGGATGACTTCTCTTCGGAGTTCGATCCGTATTCGCCGCAATTCGGCGAAAAGTTCGCGGTGCCGAACGTGCCGATCTCGATGAAGGATTTTGGCGGCAACGAAGTCGCTCGCACCTATACGGATCAATGGGGCATCTTCAACGGCTTGAACTATTCGACCTGGCAAGTCAATCCGCCGAACCCGACCGGCTATGCACCGACGATGATGGTCGCCTGCATGAACGATCCTGATATGCCCGATCCGGCGCATCCCGGCCAGACGATTCGCGATCCTCTGTTCAACCCGGCATACAGCCAGTTCTGTTACGAGATTCCGTTCATGCCTGGTCAGACCCAGTACATGGATACGCCCGTGGTGCCGGTCTCGGCCTTCGCGGATGGCTACAACCAGCCGGACTGCGCGTACCCGGATGCCACGCCGGCGATCTCCAGCGTAACGGGCGATCCGATCAGCGGTGGCTCCGGACCGTGGGTCAGCGCTCCACTGCACACGCTGACCATCAACGCGCAGGGCAATGCGCAGGTGCCGAACCATGCCTACACGGGTCCGGCCGCAACCACCGCGCCGTTCAACCAGAAGTTCCTCACGCGCCACTATGGCTTCGGGGCGCAAAAGGGAACGGGATCGGTGACGATCGGCGGCGTGAATGCAATCGTGCAGTCATGGAGCGATACACAGATCAAGGTGCTGGTGCCGATCCTGCTGCCGACGCAGTCGAGCTGCACGATCCAGCAGCGCAATGTGCTGAACCCCACGTTCTGCGGTGAACTCGTCATCACGGCTGGCAACGGCAAGCGCTCGATCGACACGGTCACGGTCACGATCGGCGGCAAGACGCCAACCTATGTGAGTGGCGAGAACGCGACGAGCAACGCGATTCAGACGGCGATCGACAAGGCGACCCCGGGCGACATGATCGTCGTCGGTCCGGGCGTCTATAACGAAATGCTGCTGATGTGGAAGCCAGTCCGCTTGCAAGGTGTCGGCGCAACCGCGGTGACCGTCAACGCGAATACCCACCCGTCGGGCAAGATGGACCCGTGGCGCAGACAGGTTGGCTGTCTCTTCGGCGATGCATTGAACGGCGGCCTGATTTCGTCAAGCAATCCGTACGATCCGACCGGCACGTATTCCTGTTCGACCGCGATGCAGCGCAAGGTGGATGCCATACCGTTCGAACCCGCCTCGGGATGGGATTTCAACCTCAACGGAAACCTGGCTGAACTGCTGATCGAGCCGACGCTGATGGGCGCGTATGAAGGTGCGGCCATTACCGTGCTCGCCAAGGGCGTAAAGGACGTGACGGTGGGCGGCGTGGTGCAACCCGACCCGAACTGCACCGCGAACGGCATTTGCACGCCGCTCGCGGGCCCGACCCTGCTTCAGCCGAACCCGCCGGATTGTACGAACTACCCGAGCAACTTCCTGTGCAATCCGTCGCGTATCGACGGCATGACCTTCACCAACAGTTCGCAAGGCGGCGGCGGGATCTTCCTGCACGGCTGGAACCATTACACGGAGGTCTCGAACAACCGGGTCTTCGCCAACGCAGGCACGCTCACAGGCGGTATCACGGTAGGCCAGGTGGAAACCGCCGAAGCGACCATCGCTGCGGACGGCGTCACGCAGTTGCCGTTCCTGCTCAACCAGCATGTGAACATTCACCACAACTCGGTGACGTCGAATGCGTCGTACGGCGATGAAATCAACTCGAATACGCCTTCATCAGCGGGCGGCGTGACCTTCTGTAACGGTGCCGACTACTATCACTTCAACTACAACTGGGTCTGCGGCAATATGAGTGCCGGCGACGGTGGCGGTGTCGCGCACTTCGGGTTCAGCTACAACGGCGACATCTCGCACAACTGGGTGTTGTTCAACCAGAGCAACAACCCGACGCTGCCCACCTACGGTGGCGGCATCATCGCCCAGGGCGTACCGCCTGACGGCACGTTCTGCGAGAACGCTGCGGTGGACACCGATTGCGCGCCTGAGCTGTCAGACGGCGTTGGCCCGAAGCTTGTGATCGACGGCAATCTGATTGTCGGCAACACGGCGGAAAGCGGCAAGGGCGGTGGCCTGCGACTTCAGAACGTCAACGGTACCGATGTGCAGCGCAGCCCGAGTAACCCGAGCGCGTGGTATTCGGTTCAGGTGACCAACAACATCATCGCGAACAACGTAGCCGGTTGGGCGGGAGGCGGTGTCTCGCTGCAGGATGCGGTGGCCGTGAACTTCGTCAACAACACGGTCGTCGCCAACGACTCGACAGCGTCCGCAGGTGTGCTGTTCAACACGCCCGCGGCCACCCAGGCCAACGTCGGGCCGCCGAACTGCACGACGGTGGGATCGGAAACGACTTGCTCGCCGATCACGACGTCGACTTTCGAGCCGGCTGGGCTGGAGACCGCGCGCCACACGCAGAATTTCATTGTCGCGTTCACCAATCCGGGCGTGGCGTGTCCGGCGGGGTTGCCCAACTGCACGACGTTCTCGAACCCGGTGCTGACCAACGATGTCTTCTGGCAGAACCGTACGTTCTATATCACCGTGGGAGGAAAGAATCCGAATATCGCGGGCTTGCAGAACGCGGTCACGTTGAACCCGTCGTTGAATCAGGCAGGCAAGGCGACTGGCTTCTGCGATCCGAACGCAGTCTATTGGGACATTGGCGCGTTCGGCGACACCTCGGCCAGCAGTCGTCAAGCGGCTTTGACGATGCACCCGCAGTACTCGATTCTGACTGACGCCGCCGACTACCCGGGGGCGCACAACAGCAATCTGAATCCGGCAGTGGTGCACCAGTACTGCAACGGTTCGCGTGTGCCGCCGGAAGCCGGCGGAATCGGTATCACGGTGCCTCCGGGCATTGCCGATACGGTTCTTCCGAATCCGCTGTTCACCCTGATGCCGTCGGCGACACCGGATGAAGGCAATCAGTGGATCAACATGTCGTACGGTCCGTTGTCGCTGTTCAACGAAGCGCTCACGTCGGGCATGACCGGCTACAACGTAGTACTGGGCAACTACTCGATCAATACCGGTTCGCCGGCAATCAATGCCGGCACGGCGACCGGTGCGCCGAATCATGACATCTTCGGCACGTCGCGGCCGCAGGGGCTCGGATACGACATCGGCGCAGTCGAGTTCGTGCAGCCAGGCCTGCTCGGCGGCGGCACCCCGATCGATCCGCTTGCGTTGGGCGGCTCGTCGGACGGCCTGCTCAGTCTGCTCGGCCTCGTCCAGGTGTTGACGCCGAAGCCGGCCGTGACACCGCCAGCGGCGGCACCGCTGATCCCGGCGCAGACGCAGCCGCCGGTCGTCAAGTGAGAGGGGCACAGCAATGAAACTTTGCTTCTCCGTGATGAGGCCGGCGCTGCGGTTTGCGAGCAGCGTCTGTCTGGCCGCGGCCCTGGTTCAAGGGGCCTCGGCTCAGCAGAGCCCACCGGCAGCGCCTAAGCTCAGGCACTCGCCGTATTTGCCGGTGAACATGTCGCAGCATGCGAAGAACTACTACGGGATGATGAAGGGCATCGACAACCTGAGCGTGCGCAGCACCGCATCGGGCAATCTGATTCGCTTCAGCTATCGCGTGACGGATCCGGTGGCGGCACATCTGCTCGGCGAGAAGACCGCCACCGCCTATCTATACGGCGAAGCGAGTCACGCGCTGCTCGAGATTCCGGTCATGGACAAGATCGGCCAACTGCGCCAGAGCGGTCCGCTTGAAGCCGGGCAGGAGTACTGGATGGTGTTTTCCAACAAGGGCTATCCGATCAAGCCCGGCGAGCGCGTCGACGTATTCATCGGTTCGCTTCATGTCGACGGACTGATTGTCGAATGATCGCGGCACGGCGATTTGCAACACAAATGGGGGAGGTGACTCATGTCTCGATTTCTTTTGAAGGCGATTTCGGCGGCCTCAGTGGCCGGTGTTCTGGCATCCGGCCCGGCTGCATTCGCGGCCTCGACCGCAGGAACGGCACAAGCCGCGGCGGCGAGTCACTTGAGTGCGGCGCAGATCGTCGAGCGGAACGTCGCGGCACGCGGTGGGCTTCAGGCGTGGCACGCGGTCAATACGATCACGATGTCGGGGCAGATCGAAGCAGGTGGCACGAAGAACACCAGGCTGCCGTTCACGATGACGATGAAGCGGCCGAACAAGAGCCGCTTCGAGATTCGCTTCAAGGAGCAGACGGCGTTCCAGGTATACGACGGCGCGCAGGGCTGGAAGGTCAGGCCCTTCCTCGGACGCAACGAAGTCGAACCGTATACCCCTGCAGAAGCTAAATCGGCAGCGGCATCGGCTGACCTGGAAGGGCCGCTGATCGACTATGCGAGTAAGGGCTCGCGGGTCGAAGCGCTCGGCATGGAATCTGTCGAAGGACATCGCGCGTACGTGCTGAAATTGACGGAGAAAGACAATACGTCGCGCCGCATCTGGATCGACGCAAGCAGTTTTCTCGAACTGAAGATCGATGGCGAACCCCGCAAGCTCGACGGGCGGATGCACAACGTCGCCATTTTCTACCGCGATTACAAGAAAGAAAATGGGCTCGTCATTCCGCACACGCTGGAAACCGCAGTCAGCGGTGTCAAGCCGACGCACAAGCTGATGATCGAGCACGTCACGGTGAATCCGCCGGCGGACGACACCCTGTTCGCGAAACCGCAACTGGCCATGGCCAAAGTGCCGGGCCAACAGCCACAAGCGACTAGCCACTAGCCAACATCCGTGCGAGGTCCACTGCCATGACACGAATCGCACTGTGGGTGCTCATTGGCTGCCTGACGGCGGCGGTGTACGCGAGCGAGCAGATACCGGAGCACGATCTGAGCCCGGATCAGATCGTCGAGAAGAACGCCGCCGCGAGGGGCGGGCTCGACGCATGGAGGAAGATTCAGACGATGGTCTGGGTCGGGCACGTCGATAGCGCGAATACACCCGCGGAGGAATTGCCGTTTGTCCTCGCGCTAAAACGTCCGAACATGACACGCTTCGAGATAACCGTGCTCAACCGGCGGGCTGTCAGAATGTTCAACGGCAAACAGGGCTGGAAAGTGAGTCCGAGCGCCACGGGCAGTGGGGAAGCCCGGCCGTACACCATGGACGAACTGAGGTCGGCGCACGACGAGCAGGTCATCGACGGCTTGCTGATCGACCATCAGGCGAAGGGTGTCGATGTCGCGCTTGAAGGTATCGAAAAGGTCGACGGACACGAGGCTTACCGCCTCGGCGTGAAGTTGCCTTCCGGTGTGACCCGTCACGTGTGGGTCGACGCACAGAGCTTTCTTGACGTGAAGTACGATCGCGCGGCGCGGGGCCCTCGCGGGCCGATCACCGTGGAAGTGAAGTACAGCAACTACAAGGACGTCGAGGGTTTGCAGATACCGTTCACGATCGAAAGCGGTGTGGTGGCGGCCGGCAAGAGCGACAAGCTGACGATTGACAAGGTGTCGCTCAATCCGCCGCTTGACGATGGGATGTTCGCGAGGCCGGCCTCGCAAGGCTGGCACAGTTCGGTCTCGATCAACGCCGAGCCGTCGCCGTCGACGCCGCCCGCCCTGAGCCGGCCGAGCCCCTAGCCATGGACCGCGCCCGGGTCAGCCGACGTGCCATCGCGCGGGTACGATCGCTCGCGGTGCTCATGCTCGTTCAATGTGCCTTGTTCGCCGCGTTGACGGTGCCGGTGGGCAAGGCGAACGCTGCCCCGTCAACGCCGCAGGTTACATCAGCGAACACGGGGGAAGCGATCTTCCAGAAGGGCGTGCTGGGTTCGGGCGACCAACTCGAGGCGATGCACGATGGTGGCGTGAACCTGCGAGGCGCCGCCGCGGCCTGCATGAATTGCCATCGGCGCAGCGGCCTCGGATCCAGAGAGGGCAATAGCAACATCCCGCCGATCACTGACCGGTATCTGGTCCATCCTCGTGCGGACAGCCCCGATGATCTCGATATTCCCTACATTCCCGGCATGCGCACCAATCGCGAGCCCTACACTGATGCGACGATTGCAAGAGCAATACGCGAAGGGCTTGACTCGGAAGGCAAGCCGCTCGGCAATCTGATGCCGCAGTACGCGCTGAACGACACCGACATGGCAGCGCTGATCGGCTATCTGAAGCACCTCGATCGACGTGCGGCAACGGGTGTCACTGACACGGTGCTGCACTTCGCGACGATCATCACGCCGGATGCAGACCCCGTGAAGCGACGCGGCATGCTCGATGTGCTCAAACAGTACTTCGATGACAAGAACGTATTTCCGCTCGGTGCGACACCGCCGCTGCGCTCATCGCGCAAGATGATGTTCATGGTCAATCGTCGCTGGGAGTTGCATGTGTGGGAGCTGAGCGGACCGCCGTCGACGTGGCATGAGCAGTTGAAGCGCTATCTGGCGGAGCAGCCGGTGTTTGCGGTGCTGTCGGGACTCGGCGGCAAGAACTGGGCGCCGGTTCACGAGTTCTGCGAGCAGGAGTCCGTGCCGTGCCTTTTTCCCAACGTGGAAGTGCCGGTCGAAACCGACCAGGATTTCTATTCCGTGTATTTTTCGAAAGGCGTGCTGCTCGAGGCGGCGTTGCTCGCGAGGCGGATTCTCGACGAAGGCAGTGGCAAGCCCATGCAAGCGAAGCCCAAGGTCTGGCAGGTCTATCGCACGGGCGACAGCGGCGAGCGGGGTGCAGAGGCGCTTGCCGCCGCATTGAAGGGCCATGGCATCGCGGTGTCGAGCCGCGCTCTTGCGCCAGGCGACAGCGTCGCGCGTTCCTTGCGCGGAATTTCGCGTGCGGACGTGCTGGTGCTATGGCTGCGTCCGCCCGATGTCGAGGCGCTTGGGCATTTGCCACCGCCGTCGGACACTGTGTTCATGTCGGGGCTGTTGGGCGGGCTCGATAGCACACCGCTGTCGGCGAGCTGGCGCGGCGTCACGCGCCTCGCGTATCCATTCGACTTGCCGGACGGACGGCGTGTCCGTGTCGACTATGCGTTCGGCTGGTTCTCGATCCGCAAAATCCCGATGGTCGCGCCGCAGGTCCAGGCGGACACCTATCTCGCGTGCGGTCTGCTGGCGGAGACGCTTAGCCATATGGTCGATGCGTTCGAGAGGGACTACCTGATCGAGCGCATTCAGGACATGCTTGAGCGACGCATCCTGACTGGCTACTACCCGCGCCTGACGCTGGCGCCAGGGCAGCGCTTCGCATCCAAAGGCGGTTACATCGTCCGCTTTGCCGGGCCCGATCGAGTCAGGCTCGTTGCCGATGGGGACTGGATGGTGCCGTGACGATCTCGTGAGACGAAGCGTGGACCGGCGCGCAAGAATTCACGAGACGTTTCCGTCGGCGCGGTTGAGCGGCTCCCCTACCGCAAGAATAGGACGTTGACCCATGTCGTTTCCTGTCGACGGTTTGCACAATATAAACGTGGCGAGGGGCGCGAATGCCTCACCCGAATGGGTCGCCGTAGTCGCAAGAATTTTTTCTCTTTTCGCTTGTTGCCGTCAGGCGCGACACAGCAACGCAGTCATTGAATTTTTCCGCCGTTGGTAAATGGGTGAAGCACGGCGCAGGGAGAGATAGCCATGGCAAAGACTATTATCAGTATTCCTGCATTTCATCAGATGCTTCGCCATGGCTGGATGGTGGCCCTCGTGGCGCTTTGTCTGTTCCATGCATCTACCGCACATGCTCTGCCTATATTCGCACGCCAAACGGGACAAAGCTGCGTGGCGTGCCACGCAGGCGGTCAGTTTCCCGAGCTCACGCCGTATGGGCGCATGTTCAAGTTGAACGGATATACGCTCGGCGAGCGCACCATCCCGCTCGCTGTGATGGGAACAGTCGATGTGACCAAAACCCGGCGCAACAACGACGCTAACGGGAATCCCATCTCGCCCAAAGACGGCAATCTGACATGGGATGCGGCCAGCATTTTCCTCGCGGGGAAGATCACCGACAAGATCGGTGCGTTCGCTCAATATACCTACACGAACTACGATCACCAGAATGGCGACGGTAGGTGGATAGGTAAATGGGCATCCGACAACACCGATGTCCGTTACGTGGAACGGATCATCGGCGAAGCGAGCGACTTCATACTGGGCGTGACCTTGCACAACAATCCGACTGTGCAGGACGTCTTTAACACCGCCCCTGCATGGAGCTACCCCTACCTTTCTTCGTCGACGAGCGCGGTTGGGTCGCCGCAGTTTACGCCGCTCATCGAGGGCGCATTGGCGCAGCAGGTCGTCGGCATTGGCGGCTACCTGTACTGGAACAAGTTGGTATACGCGGAACTGACCGCGTACAGCACCGCCGACGGAATCTGGTCGTTTCTGAGTCATGGCAGCAAGGCCGGAGACCTGGCCCATCCGCAGACCTACCTGAAAGGCTACAACCCGTATTGGCGGCTTGCGCTGACTCGCGAATGGGGCCCGCATAACATCATGCTGGGGACGTTCGGGTTGCTTGCCGATGTCTATCCCAACGATCCAAACGCTTTCCCGATCTTCACGCAGGGTGTGACCCGCTATCGCGATATCGGTGTGGATGCGCAGTATCAGTACCTTCTGGAACCGCATACGATTACTGCGCAGGCGCGCTACACGCATGAGAATATCAGTGATCCGAATAATTTCGTCTTAGGCGACAGCCAGTCGGCAAATCTCAAATCGATGCTGCTGAAAATGTCGTACATCTATCAGGCCAAGTATGGCGTGAGCCTCGCTTTCTTCAATGTGACGGGCAGCACCGACAGCGTGGCTTACGCCGGCAGCGCGAACTTTTCTCCTGCCACGCAGGGATGGATACCCGAGATCTTCTGGATTCCGGTGCAGAACATCCGGGTCGGCCTGCAGTACACGCATTTCACTAAGTACCTTGGATCCCGGTCTAACTACGACGGTAACGGACGCAACGCGTCGGACAACGACACACTGTTTGTCTACTTATGGGCCGCGTACTGGTGACAGTTGGTGGTAAGGAGGTTCGTGACATGAAAAAGATGGCGCAAATCATCTCCCTTGGGATGCTGCTTGCAGGATCGGGCTGTCACGAATTGGATCGGTCAAGGGCGGTCGATAACCCGGCGGTCGCCGGCAAGACCATTGCTCTGCAGGTCTGCTCGAACTGTCATGGCGTGAACGGCGTTTCGGTATCGCCGGCCTTTCCCAAGCTGGCGGGGCAACGAAAGGGGTACCTTGTCGATCAATTGACGGACTTCAAGGTGCATGCCCGATCGGACCCGAACGCCCAGAGGTTTATGTGGGGTTTTACGCACCTGAGCGAGGGGCAAATCGACGAACTCGCAGCGTATTTTTCCAGTCAGAAGCCGGTTCTGGGTGAACCCGGCGATCAATCGCTGATTGGCGAAGGGAAAGCGATTTATGCGTCCGGGTTGCCGGACAAGGGCGTCGCGGCATGCGTTTCGTGCCACGGCCAGCATGGCGAGGGAATGAATCAGTTTCCGCGGCTTGCCGGTCAACACGCCGACTACATCATCAAGCAGCTATTGGTTTTCCAGAGCCACGTCGATCAAAGACCTCGCGGTGAGGTCATGAAGGCGGTCTGCGGCAATATGTCGGCGCAGGATATGCGCGCCGTAGCGGCCTTTGTGGAAGCGTTTCCGCCAGAGACGGAGGCAGCGGCCAGCCCGCCGGCCGATCAATGAGCAAGTTACCTTACCTGTCGCTGCGCCCGTGGGCGTGGCGATTCAGAGTCCAGGCCGTCCGTCTGATCTGTGCAACGCGGATGCACCGTTGCACGGCAGCGGCACCTGCAAGAACGCCTGCGTCGTTGTTGAGATCGCCCCGGGTGGGGGCATCAGCAGCGATGTGGCGGAAAGTTTGCGCTCCGTCTCCCCCCGGCGGGCGCTTTTTTTTCAACCTGCAGTGGAAACTTACGGAGCGAATCGGGAGGCGGGCGCTCAAGGCGGCAACGGGTCTCCCGGTCACGTCCGGCAACGCGTTAGTGGGGCGGCGACCAACACTGGATAACCGCGCCTTGGGGCCCAGCCGTCGAACGAAGCGCGTCTGGAAAGCGGTCAATTGTGTGCCGGCGGCATCCTGTCGACGCGATCGGCACAACGGAGAGCACCATGAACCTGACCCAATCGTCTCTTGACGCCGGTGCGCCGGACCCGGTGCCCGTGCTTAAGTGGGATGTCTCAAAGACCGCGGCTCAAACGTTGGCTCCGCTCGACGAGCGCTCCTTCCTGAAACGGCTTGGTATCGTCGACTGGCTGTTCGCCGTCATGATGGTCGCGGGCGCGGGGTTTGCGCTGTCGCGCTATCACCCGTTCATGAATTACTACGACAAACTGGTGCTGTGCCTCGCGGTGCCGGTGTTCGTCGTACTCGGCTGGCGCTGGAAGCCGGTGCGTCCGCTGATGGTGGGCATCGCCGCGCTGTCGCTGCTGGCGATCCAGATCTATCACGGCGATCTGACGCGTGCGGATAACGCGTTCTTCCTCAAATACTTCCTGTCGAGCCAATCCGCGATTCTGTGGATGAGCGCGCTCTTCGTCTTCGCGACCGTTTTCTACTGGATCGGCCTGCTGTCGCGTTCACCGACCGGCGCCGCGATCGGTTCGAAAATGACGTGGGCTGCGGTGGTGATGGGCTTCGTCGGCCTGATGGTGCGCTGGTACGAGTCGTATCTGATCGGCGCGGACGTCGGCCATATTCCAATTTCGAACCTCTACGAAGTGTTCGTGCTGTTCAGCCTGATCACCGCGTTGTTCTATCTGTACTACGAGCAGCACTACAACACGCGTGCGCTCGGCGCATTCGTGCTGCTGGTGATCAGCGCGGCGGTCGGCTTCCTGATGTGGTACTCGGTCGCGCGCGACGCCCAGCAGATCCAGCCGCTCGTGCCGGCGCTGCAGAGCTGGTGGATGAAGATCCACGTGCCGGCTAACTTCATCGGTTATGGCAGCTTCGCGCTGTCGGCCATGGTCGGCGTCGCGTATCTGGCGAAAGAGCGCGGCGTGCTGGCAGACCGCCTGCCGCCGCTCGATGTGCTCGACGACCTGATGTACAAGTCGATCGCCGTCGGCTTCGCGTTCTTCACGATTGCGACGATTCTGGGCGCGCTGTGGGCCGCGGAAGCATGGGGCGGTTACTGGAGCTGGGACCCGAAGGAAACGTGGGCGCTGATTGTGTGGCTGAACTACGCGGCCTGGCTGCATATGCGCCTGATGAAGGGCCTGCGCGGTGCGGTGGCGGCATGGTGGGCGCTGACCGGCCTGCTGGTGACGACCTTCGCGTTCCTCGGCGTCAACATGTTCCTGTCGGGGCTGCATAGCTACGGCAAGCTATAAAAGAATGCCGGAGCGCCCGCATCGTTCGCCCGAAGCTTCAGCTTGGCGGAGCATGGTTCGACGAGCCATACACACTGCGGGTCTCTACCCATTCCGTTCGGCGAGCATTCCTACTTTCTCTCGTTGCCACTCCGCACAAGAATGTAGTCACGGGTCCGGACGGACCCCGATCTACGGTCAGCGAGGTCGCCATGAGACGCATATACTTTTTGCTGCCGAGCACGCAATGTGCGCGGATGATTGTTGACGAGCTTCTGGTGAGGCGAGTCGACTGGCGGCATATCCACGTGATTGCCAACCATAGCGTACGGCTCGACGATTTGCCGGAGGCCACGCTTGCGCAGAGCAGCGACTTGCTTCACGCACTGACGCGAGGTACGGCGGCGGGTTGCGCGACCGGCATGTTGACGGGCCTGGTTGCATTGGTTTATCCGCCGGCGGGCCTGACCATTGCGGGCGGCGTTGTCGTTGCGCTCACGCTCGCGGGCGCCGGGTTTGGCGCATGGACGGCGACGATGATCGGTGTCGATGTACCGAATACGCGGCTAAAACGTTTCGAAGCGGCGATCGAGCGGGGTGAACTGCTGATGATGATCGACGTCCCAAAGGATCGCGTCGAAGAAATTGAAGAGATGATCAAGCTCCACCACGCGGAGGCCGAAATCCGGGGAACGGAGCCGACCATTCCCGCATTTCCGTAATCTGTTCCCGCACCCGGCAACAGTACGACGAGGCAGGCGGCTGGTCACGCCCGGATGTCATCGATACCGGCGCCGGCTTGCCGCCGAGCGCGCAACGTTAACCGGCCGCTAGCATGCGCCGATAGCGCTCCAGAACCCGTGGCACGTAAGCACGCGTTTCCCGCAGAGAGGGCACGCGATAGCCGGCCCGAATCACGGCATTTTCCCCCGCGTTATACGCAGCCAGGGCGAGTTCGACATCGTCCTTGAAGAGATCGAGAAGGAAGCGCAGATACCGTGCTCCAGTCAGCACGTTGTCTCGCGGATTGAGCATGTCTCCACCTGCAAAGCGCCGTGCTGTCTCCGGCATGACTTGCATCAACCCTAGCGCACCTTTGTCTGAAACCGCTTTCGGGTTGTATCGGGATTCGACGTCGATCACCGCGCGCAGGAGTTCGGGTTGAACGCGAAAGGTGCGGCTTGCTTCGTCGATCACATCGGCGAACCGCGACGCGTCGCCGCTCTCGGACGTTGAGGCTGGTGCACGCTTCGCATCGCGTTCGGAAGGCGGATCGCCGGCAACGATGACGGCCATCCCTGCTTTGCCCGGTACGTTGGTCAGGACGATCGCCCCGTTACTCGCAACCGCTCCAAAAATTTCTGCGCATGCCAAACCCGGTGATGCCATGCCAAGCACCGCGCATGCAATGAGGATCGCATGTCCTGGTCCGGATGAAAGGCTATAGCGCATGGTCGTATTCCCCCGCATCTCAATTGTGGTGTGGAGAAATGCGCATCTGCAATGGGGCACCTCCCTACACTTTGAAACGCAAAACGGACACGCCGGAGGGCTGTACAAAATCGTTACATTCGTAATGCCCGGTAACCGTGGGAATTCAACGACGCTACGGCCTGCTGTAAACGTTGAGGGGAAATATTCCCGATTTGAATTGACAATCGGTAAGTATTGTCCCGTTGCCCAATTCAGCGCGTAATGTCTACTTCATCGGTATTGCTACTAATCTCCTGTCCGGGGAAAAATTGTTCAAATTTGAAACATACACGTAGCTATCTTCAGCCATTTCAAATGTCGTACGAATTTCACATACTGATCCATGCTGGCTCGCAGAGACATGGCGCGAACCTTGCGAAGGGGAGGCGCGTGCAGCGTGGCTGCATAGCAAGTGAAAGTTAGGAATTCGAAGGTAAGGGATGTAAAAAAAGACGAGACATGCGGTGGGCGCCGTTTAACGGCTGCACAGCCTTGTCGCGACCGGTTCCTGGCTGCCAGGGGTAAAAACATGAATACCAATTGCCGCGTCGTGATCGCCGAAGACCACGATCTGCTACGGAACGGTCTGCGCTCGATGCTTTCGGCGCAAGGGGGCTATGACGTCGTCGGTGAAGCGAAAGACGGCAAGGAAGCCTGTCAAATGGCCATGACGCTGAATCCCGATCTGATGCTGATGGACCTGTCGATGCGAGGCATGAACGGAATCGATGCCAGCGCGGCGATCAAACGCCGCTCGCCGAACATACGAATCGTCGTGCTCACGGTTCACCAGAGCGAAGAGTACGTACGTGAGGCGCTGCGCGCCGGCGTCGAAGGGTACGTGCTGAAAGATGTCTCGTTCGATGAACTCCTGATCGCGATGCGTATGGTGATGCAGGGGAAGAAGCATCTGAGCGCCGACGTGTATGGGTACATGGTCGACTCGTTCGTCACAGGCCGCGAAGCGCCCGCGCCAAAGAAGGCGTGGGACGTTCTGACGGCGCGGGAGCGCAGCGTTCTGAAACTGATCGCAGAAGGGCGCACCAACCGGCAGGTTGGGCAGTACCTGAATCTCAGCCCGAAGACGATTGAGAAGTATCGCGCCAGCATGATGCACAAGCTCAATATCGCCAATCTGACGGAACTGGTCCTGGTCGCTATCAGCATGGGCCTGCTGACTTCTCTCGCCGAGAAATGCTCCGAGCCGAACGTTGACGATACGCCTGTCCGCTTGCAGGCCGAGCCGGATAGACCGCCCGAGTCGTCTGAATACACGGGAGAACCCAAGTACGGGCTGGGCGGGGCGCGCTGAGCGCGAACGGAACTTGCATTAGGCGTTCCATGCCGCCGAGACCAGCGTTCCGCTCGTATCGACCGACTGGATTGAAAACGTGCCGCCGTGCGATTCGACCCGGTGCTGCATGCCGATGAGGCCAAGCCCGGTTGTACAGGCGTCTTCTGTTGACAGAGGACGAGTTTCGTAGCCGATGCCGTTGTCCTGAATCGTCATCAGGAGGCCGCCCGCAATACGCCGGAACCCGAGCGTGACTTCCGTGGCCGCCGCATGCTTGACGGTGTTGTTCAGCGCTTCCTGAGCGAGCCTGAATATGTCGGCCTTCAGATGCTCCGGCACGTCCTCGTCGTCGACGTCGCAGTTGAACACAACTGAGACATTTTCGGCGCTACGCTCTGTGCGCCGGCATAGCGAACTCAACGCGGCGGGTAGACCGAGCTGATCGAGCATCAGCGGGCGCAGTTCGCCGCATATCTGCCTGACGTCGCCGATCGTCTCGCGAATTCTGAGCACGGTTGCATCCAGCAACTGGGCCGCGTCGTCGACCTGCCCGCGGCGTATCCGCATCAGCGCGTCCTCAGCCATCAGCTTGACGAGCGTTAACGCTTGCCCGAGGCCGTCGTGCAGTTCCGCCGCAAGGCGCTGACGTTCTTTCTGTTGCCCCATGGTTAGATACGTCAGGTGGTCCCGCGCACTCGCATCGGGCAAACACGTGACATTCGCAAGTTCGGGTGCGGAAGTCAGCGGCTCCTCAAATAGCGTCAGCAACGCACTGCGACCGGTCTGGCCGGTGGGGACCGACTGCTGGTGCAGCGTGAGCTGGATCGGGTGGCCGGTGCGGTCGCTGACTACCGTAGGAAAGGAGTGAAATTCTCGATGAGCGCTCGCCGCCAATTCGCTCGCGAGCGCCGCACAGAAGCTGTCCGGCGCCATGTCGGCGAGTTGCTTGCCGACCAGGTCGGCATTCGAGTAGCCGAGGAGGGCCGCCGCAGTGCGGTTCGCCGACAGAAATGTTCCATCTGGCGTGAGAATGGCAAGTGCCGCGCCGCGCGCGTCGGTGACGTTGGCGGTAGCTGGCTCGTGGGTCCGGGCTGCAATGCAAAGCTTGCGCATAGCCTCGATCAGGTCGGCCAGCTTCATCTGCAATCCCGTGGGCTCGTTTGCATCCATTGGAGCTCCCGATGCGTTTTCTTAAGGAAACCTTAAGGCTATAAGTGATTGTAGGCCTCGACCGATGCTCGCTGCAACCGGGCAAGTACTGAGTCGCGATGTGGGGACACCCCGGCTGAACGAGGCGGGTTTTCCCGCAGGCGGACATGCCCTACCGCGCTTTGGGGACTCTCATCCAATGACGCTCGCTCGCAAATTCATGAGACTGAACATGCACGGTGGCGCGCCTCCCATGCGCTCACGCGGGTATCGAGGCCGTGCTCATGACACTTCCGGAGCCAGCGATGAAAACGACCAACGTAGTCCTGATCGGCGCGGTCCTGCTAGCCGGCGCCGGACTGGCAGGTTCCGCGGCATGGTGCGAGTCTGCCGCAGACGCGGCCGATGGCGCCGACGCGCATATGCATCATCACATGATGTCGGGGACGATGCGCTCCACCGTCGACTACACGCTGCCGCCGGTGAAACTGGTCAGGGACGACGGCAAGGCGGTCTCGTTGATCGATGAATTGAATGACGGCCGGCCGGTGATCCTGACTTTCATTTACACCACGTGCACCACTATTTGCCCGATGGTTAGCCAGACGCTCGAGAAGTTGCAAAGCGAGTTGGGCAGCGACCGGGACAAGGTGCACATCGTGTCGATCTCGATCGATCCCGAGCAGGACACGCCGGCACGTCTTAGAACGTACGCAGCCCGATTCGACGCCGGCCCGGAGTGGCAGCACTACACCGGCACCGTCGAGGCCAGCGTTGCGACGCAACGCGCCTTCAACGTCTATCGGGGCGACAAGATGGACCACACACCGGTTGCATTCGTGCGAGCGGCCCCTGGAAAGCCGTGGCTGCGAATTGACGGCTTCGCGACGCCGGCGGAACTGCTGAGCGCCTACCATGACGCTGTCGCGTCCAACTAGCGGCGTACGGTGCAGACAGGAGCGACGAAATTGGCTAAACAGCATCGTGTGCTGATTGCGGAGGATCAGCATCTCTTGCGCAGCGGCCTTTGTCGCATGGTGTCCGAACTATGCGACTACAGCATCGTCGGCGAGGCGAGCGACGGACTCGAGGCATACCGTCTTGCGCTTGCGACGATGCCCGATCTGATCCTGATGGACCTGTCGATGCCGGGCGGCAGCGGTTTCGAGGCGATCGCCGCAATCAAGCGGCGCGCGCCGCAGATCCGCATCATTGTCCTCACCGTTCATCGCAGCGAAGAACACGTGCGAGAGTCGTTCGCCGCGGGTGCCGACGGATATGTGATCAAGGACGCGTCATTCGAAGACCTCGTCGGTGAGATGCGGCTTGTCATGCAGGGCAAGCGCAACACGCGTCTCGACATTTGCGGTCGCTGTGCCGCTTCGTTGGATCTTGCTCCCGGTACCCCGCAAAAAACTCACCTCTGGGACACGCTGACCGGCCGCGAGCGGTCGGTGCTGCGACTCGTTGTCGAGGGGCACACCAACCGGCAGGTCGGCGAGCACCTGAAGCTCAGCCCGAAAACGATCGAAAAGCATCGCGCGAATCTGATGCGCAAGCTGGGCATCACGAACGTGACAGGTCTTGTGCGCATCGCGATCGACATGGGCGTGCTGACGCTGCCGGACGAAGAGCACGTGCATTACCCCTCCGCATAAGCGCGGCGCAACTGGAGGGTCTTTACCCATGTCTTTGGACGGCTCTCCCTACTTCTTGCGCGTATCGACCTGAACAAGAATGCATTCAACGGCTTCGGCAACGCCGAAGCGGTGGGTCGTTACAGGGGGAGCCGTGTACAACGAATTGTCCTCTATCAAGCCCGGCATGCCCGGGCGTCCGTGGCAGTGCGTCCGCCTTGAAAGGGGCGCGCGACGCAGCCGCGGTTTCACGCTGCTCGAGTTGCTCGTGGTGATGGTCATCATCGGCTTGCTGGCGGGTCTCGTTGCCCCTCGATATTTCGAACAGGTCGGCAAGTCGAATACGAAGATCGCGCGCGCGCAGATCGTCTCGCTGGGGCAGGCGCTCGATCAATACCGGCTGGATGTCGGGTCCTATCCGTCGACCGAAGAAGGGCTGCAGGCGCTCGTGGCCAAACCGCAGGATGCGGCGCATTGGAGCGGGCCGTACCTGGCGAAGGCGGTGCCGGTGGATCCGTGGGATCGCCCCTATCAGTATCGTTCGCCGGGCGAGCACGGCGACTACGATCTGTTTTCGCTTGGCAAGGATGGACGAGGCGGTGGCGTCGGCGAGAACACGACCGTCTCTTCGTGGTAACGGTGCGCCGCGCGGTTGACGCGATGCCGGGGCAGTAGTGGGTGGTTTGCAAGGAGAGTCGACGTGAAGTTCGTGCTGCGTGTTTTCGATACCAGTGGTGCGGTTCAGACGCTTCGCATCGATAGCGATTCTTCGTCGACTGCGGCGTCGCTTGCACGTGCCCGCGGCCTTCGCGTCGTATCGGTTCGCGCCGACGAGAGACGGCGGCGCCAGGGGAAAAGCTGGGCGGCTTTGCCCGGCGGCAGGTTCAACGTCGAACTGTTCGCGCGCGAACTCGCGGCATTGCTCGATGCAGGCGTCGGCGTCGTCGACGCATTGCGCACGCTCGGCGGCAACGAGCGCCGCGAGGCTTCGGCACAGGTTTATCGCGAACTGCTGCGGCTACTGGAAGAGGGGCAGTCACTCTCCGCGGCCCTCGAACACGCGAGCCACATCTTTCCGCCCGTGCTTGTCGCCTGCGTGAAAGCCAGTGAGCAAACCGGCGGCCTCGCGGATAGTTTGACCCGCTATTCGCGCAACAGCGCGATGCTGCACGA
The DNA here is from genome assembly GCF_905221015.1 of Paraburkholderia nemoris. Lineage (NCBI taxonomy): Bacteria > Pseudomonadati > Pseudomonadota > Betaproteobacteria > Burkholderiales > Burkholderiaceae > Paraburkholderia > Paraburkholderia nemoris. The sequence continues at coordinate 169,068 of NZ_CAJNBO010000018.1, forward strand.
ACTGCGCGGCCGGGTGGTGTCGGCAGCGATCTATCCATCCGTTCTGCTGCTGGTGGGCGCGGCGGTCGTGCTGTTCCTGCTGGGTTTCGTTGTGCCGAGGTTCGCGACCTTGCTCGAGCACAGCGGGCGTGAGCTCCCGTTGCTCTCGCGCTTGCTGATCGCCTGGGGCAGCATGGTGCACGCCCACGGGGCGGAGTTGAGCGCGAGCCTCGCTGTGCTGGCGGTGGCAGCCGGTTTCGCGCTGCGCAGACCGGCGGTCCGGAGCTGGATTGCCGATCGCATGTTTGCCCTGCCGGGCATTGGGCAACACTTTCGTATCTTTCGCCAGTCGCAGTTCTATCGCACGACCGCCATGCTGGTCGACGGCGGTATTCCCGCTGTGCGCGCGTTCGATCTTGCGCGCGGGCTAGTCGGCCGCGCGGACCAGGCCGCACTCGCGGATGCCCTGCAGCAGGTGCGCAACGGCACAAAGATATCCGACGCGTTTCAGCAGGGCGGACTCGCCAACCCGATTTCCTATCGACTCCTGACAGTGGCGGAGAAGACCGGCGGCCTTGGACCCGTTCTCGACAGAATTGCCGCGTTTCAGGAGGCGCAGGTGTCTCGCACGATCGATCTGATCTCGCGTTTGATCGAACCCGCGATGATGATTTTTATCGGTGTGGTGATCGGTGGAATTGTCGTGCTGATGTACATGCCGATTTTCGAAATCGCATCGAGCATTCAATAGGCCCACTGGAGAAAACACGTGGATACCGTCAGCACGATTCCGGCAAGCCTTAATGTCGAACCACGAGTCGAACCGCGTGTCGAGTTGCGCGACGCACTGCGAACGCTCGGCGAGCGGCATGGTTCCGGTATTCGCGCGCTGGAAGAGTTGATGACGCAGACGGCGCTAAGCGCGGACGAGATGCGCGCCCAGTTGGCCGTGCAATTTCGCATGAAGCCGATCAGCATGCGCGAGTTGAATCAGTACGAGCCGGATTTCGACGTGATGTCGTTTGTCGAAGCGACGACCCGCCTGTGCGTGTGTTTTCGCGAGGCAGACGGAACAAGCGGAACAAACAGTGGCAAGGGTCTGCTGTTCGTCATCGCTGATCCGCTCGACGCGCGCACGCGAGGCTGCGTCGAACACCGCATGCGCTCGCGGCCGACCGTGCCGTACAGCTGGGCGCTCGCGAGCGCGGGGGACATCAGCGCGTATCTCGCGGTGCGCGAAAAAGACGTGCGGGCGATGGACTCGCTCGCGTTCGACGACCCGATCCAGAGTGCAGTCGATCCGTCTTCGCTTGCGTTGACGCTGCAGGGCATCAGTAGTGACGACAGCCCGGTGGTGAGGTTGCTCAACTCGACGATCTATGACGCGCTGAAGATGATGGCGAGCGACATCCACCTCGAATGCCGTGCCAACGGGTTAATGATCAAGTGCCGCGTGGACGGTGTGCTGACTGTGGTCGGCCGGGTCGAGGGCCGCGATGTCGCGGACCAGGTCCTGTCGCGCGTGAAAGTGATTTCGGAACTCGATATTTCCGAACGCCGCGTTCCGCAGGACGGGCGTTTCAAAGCGCAGTACGCGGGACGTGACATCGATTTTCGCGTGTCGATCATGCCGAACCAGTTCGGCGAGGACGCGGTGCTGCGGGTCCTTGACCGCTATCAGCTTTCTCAGGCATCCGGCGGTCTGACGCTCGAGGCGCTGGGCTTTCAGCAGGCTGATACACGCTTCATGCGCTCGGTCGCGTCAATGCCCTACGGGATGCTGCTCGTGACTGGGCCGACTGGCAGCGGCAAGACGACGACGCTCTACGCGATTCTGACTGAGATCAACAACGGTCTCGAGAAGATCGTGACGATCGAAGACCCGGTCGAATATCAGCTGGGCGACATTCTGCAGATTCCGGTCAACGAAGCGAAGGGACTGACGTTCGCGCGCGGACTGCGGTCGATTTTGCGGCATGACCCGGACAAGATCATGGTCGGCGAAATCCGCGATCCGGAAACAGCGCAAATCGCCGTGCAGGCAGCGCTGACCGGTCACCAGGTGTTCACCACCGTGCACGCGAACAACGTGTTCGACGTGATCGGCCGCTTCACGAACATGGAGGTCGATCCGTACAGCTTCGTGTCCGCGCTCAACGGCGTCGTTGCCCAGCGTCTCTTGCGGCAGTGCTGTCCGGATTGCACAACCGATGAAGCGGTCGACGCGGACACGCTGGTCCGTTCGGGCATCGATCCGGATACCGCCGGCAGCTACCTGTTTCATCGCGGCACGGGCTGCGCGGCGTGCCGCGGCAGCGGGTATCGCGGACGCCGCGCAATCGCAGAAGCTTTACGCATGAACGACGAGTTGCGGCAACTGCTGTCGGAACGCGCACCGCTTGGGGCGATCAAGACGGCAGCGATGCGCTACGGCATGCAGTCGCTGCGTACCGCTGCAGTCGAGCTCGTGAAGCGCGGCGAAACGACTCTCGAGGAGATTAACCGTGTCACCATGGTTGAATAGTCCGGTTGCAATCGGAGTCGGCACACGTGAGATTGTCGTCGGTGCGCGAGTGCCTTGGCCGTTACGCCTGCGCAAATCGGCATCGGCCACTGAGCCTGCCAGCGTTGCGATTCCCGAGGAGCAGTGCTGCACTGAACCGGGTGCACTCGATACGCTGCGCAGAGCGCTTGCAGACACGCTCATCACGACGCCCGCCGCCGATGCCGTGCCAGTGCCTCAGGAGTTGGTGCAGAGGCGCAGCGCGCACGTGGTGCTGGATGATTTCTGGGGCAATCACGCGATCTTGCGTGGCGATTTCCGCGCGCTGCGCGCGCGCGAACTCGAAGAGATCGCGTTAGCGCATTTCACCGATACCTATGGAATTGACGGTGCGTCGCTGGTGGTGCGTTTCGGCGTGCAGCGCGGCGGCCGGGCTCTGTTTGCCAGCGCGATGTCGCGCGAACTGCTTGACGGTATCCACGACGTGAGCGCGGCCGAACATGTCGGGATTAGCCGCTTGACGTTATGCCTTCCAGAGATGCTCAATCGCATCGGCGATACGGCCGAGGGCGGTGAGGCGCTGCTGTTGTTCGTCGCGGACGAGCAGATGCAGGCGGTCATGATCGAGCAGAATCGCTGGGTCGCCTACGATGCACAACGCCTGTTTCCCGGTGATGCGAGCGACGCGTCCCGGTTGGCCGAACTGGCCGAGCAGTTGTTCGAACGCTCGGCAACCCGGGCGAACCTGAAGCACGAAGACTGCAAAATCTTTCTGTTCGGAATCGAGACCGAGCTGGCACCGTTCGAAGCGCGTTTCGCCGCGGCAATCCGGCAGGCGCCGCCGGCGGACCACTCGCCCGCGCATCGGCTGATGGAGTGTGCGCAATGATCCCGCGCCTTGACCTCGACTTCAGCCGGCGCCGCGCCACCCCCGCGGCGGGCGGGGTGATCCTGCTGTGCGCCGCTGCCGTGCTGTTGCTCGCAAGCGGCGCGCGGCTCTGGCATGCGCACTCGGAAAACGAGCGCGCGCAGGCACAACTGGAGGCCGTCCAGCGGCAGACAATGGCAAGCCGGCACGTGGCGAAGGCGCCGCTGACGCCGGCTGCCCGGCTCGCGGAAAAGCAGAGCCAGTCGGTTCTACGGGAACTGACCGTGCCGTGGCAGGACCTCTTCTCGATCGTCGAAGACTATCCGGATCACGATGTCGCGCTGATCGGCATCGATCAGAACCCCGCGCAAAGCCAGATCCGTATCACGGCCGAGGCGAAGAACTTCGACGCGATGATTGCCTACCTGAAGTATCTGCAGAGCAGCGTTCTGTTGCGGGAAGCCGTGCTCAACGATCACCTGATCGAGACGAACGTGCCGGGCAAACCCGTGCGTTTCCAGATCACTGCCGTCTGGAGGAAATGATGAAAGCAGATCAGTTGCAGGACATGCTGTTGACGCTGCGCTTCGAGATGCAGCGCTCGTTCGGCCTGCCGGGACTGCTCGGCGTGCTGGTGATTGGTGTTGCCGCCATCGTGGCCGTCTCGACGCCCAGTGTGGAGTCCGGGACGCACGGAGTGGGCGAGATGCAGGATCCCGCGCGAGCCGCGCGGACTGCGAACGCGCATCACCTTGCCGGCGAGCGTAGCGCGGCGGTGGATCCAGTCGCACTCGATACCTTGCCGGGACTGTTCCCGGGTTTCACGCAAAGCGCGAACGATATCGCGGTGATATTCGCGCAGGCCCGCGACAGCAATCTGACGCTCGGCTCAGCCGAATACCAGGTGACGACCGAAGCCGGTGCGCCCTTTACGCGGTATCAGGTGCTGTTGCCTGTCAAGGACCAGTACAGTGCGATCCGGCGTTTTCTCGCGGCAGTCCTGAACAACGTGCCCAATGCGGCGCTCCAGGCGATCCACGTCGAACGTCCCGCAGTCGACGGCAATATTCTCGATGCGCGGGTCCGCTTCGAGCTCATCTACCGGACTGCACAGCCATGAACCTCGCTCTGGTCAAACGCGTTCGAGCGCATCTGCCGGACAGCGCAGCCATGAAACCCGCTCTGGTCACACGCGTGTTGCTGACGTTCTGCGGGATCGCCGTCGTGGGCCTCGGGTATCGCGCGCAGGTGGCGGCGACCCAGACGCCGCTGGTGCTTGCCGCGCTCCACGGCAAGGGGCATGACGACGTGCGGGCGCGGCCTGCTTCCGCTCATCTCCAGTCCGCCGCATCTGCCGTGCCAGCAACGACGCACGCCGTTGCGGCGGCCCCGGTTCCAGCGTCGCACGTCGGCGCTGCCAACGCGAAGCCGACGATAGCGGCGACGCCACGCGCGAAGCTGATCGCCCTGCGCGCGCCGCTGTCCGTCGAATCGGCCAACAATCCGTTCGCCGCCTCTTCGTGGCTTCCGCCGCCGCCTCCAGTCGAGGTGCCGGTCGTACCCGAGGTGCGAGCACCGGCGCCGACTGCTCCGCCCGTGCCTTTCACGTACGTGGGCGAGCTGGATGCGAAAGCGGCCAAGCCGCAGGTATTTCTCAGCAACGGTGAGCGGTTGCTGATCGTTTCGCCGGGCGAAGTGGTTGATGACCAGTACCGCGTCGAGTCGGTTTCGGAGTCCGACGTGGTGCTGACCTATCTACCGCTTAACCAGACGCAGTCCGTATCCATTCCAAGAGAGGCAAAGTAGATGAAAACCTCACGCACACGGGGTGCGAGCCGCAATGGGGACAGCGGCTCGGCGAACCATCTCTTGCCACCTGTCCCGTTCCGTGCTCAGTGCACCCCAATCGGAGGGATCGCGAGAAAGCGTGCGCTCGCGGTCGCTATCGCCATGCTTGCCGTCAGCGGCTGCATGCAAATGCCGGCCCGGCAGGACAATCCGACCGGCGCCGAGGCGAAAGTCGACTATCTGAACGACCGCAATAGTCAGGTCAACGCGCTGCTCGATCAGGCCGACCAGTTCCGTCTGAGCTACCAGTTCGATGCCGCGATCCAGAAGCTCTACGCGGCAAGCCAGATCGATCCGACCAGCGAACGCGGCCGCAAGATCGGTGCGCTGATCGACCAGGACCGCCGGGATCTTACGACCCTGCAGGAAGCGGACCGCATGATGCAGCGCGGCTCGCTTGCACCGGCGTCCGATCGCGTGCACCGCGTGTTGTTGAGGAATCCGACCAATGCGCTGGCGTTGCAGATGAAAAAGGAAATCGACGATAAGATCCGGCAGCAACGCGCGGACAGGGAAGAGGGGCTCGCCGCTTCGTCGATCATGCGCACACCGATCACACTGCAGTTTCGCGATGCCAACGTGCGCATGGTCTTCGAAGCGTTGTCGCGCACTTCGGGATTGAACGTCATCTTCGACCGCGACGTTCGTGCGGATTTGAAGACGACCATCTTCGTGACGAACGCGTCGCTGCAGGATACGGTCGATATGATCCTGATGCAGAATCAGCTCGACAAGAAGCAACTCAACGCGAACACGCTTTTTATTTACCCGGCGACTCCGGCCAAGCAGCTTGAATATCAGGAATTGAAAGTACGCACGTTCCAGTTGTCGAACGTCGAAGCCAAACAGGTCCAGTCGCTGCTGAAGAGCCTGCTGAAGATCAAGGAAGTCGTGATCGACGAGCGCGCGAATACCGTGACGATCCGCGGCACCCCGGACACTATCAAGGTGGCCGAAGAGATGATCGCCGCACAGGATCTGCCGGAACCGGAGGTGATGCTGGAAGTTGAGGTGCTGGAGGTGTCGCATGAACGCCTGTCCAATCTCGGAATCGAATGGCCGAACTCGTTCACGATGTCGACGCCGTCCACGGTGGACACGTGGGGCGCGTTGCACCATCTTCCCATCAATGCGCTGAATGTCAGCGGTCTGTCCGCGACGGCGAACTTCAAGCTCACCGATACCGACGCGAATTTGCTGGCGAGTCCACGTATCCGGACCCGGAACAAGGAGAAGGCCAGGATCCTGATCGGCGACAAGTTGCCGGTGATTTCGAGTTCCAGCACGCCGAGCACGAGCGGTCCGTCATACACGCAAATGATTCAGTACATCGATGTCGGCATCAAGCTCGAAGTGGAGCCGCAGGTGTATCGGGATGGTGATGTCGGTATCAAACTGAATCTCGAAGTCAGCAATATCACCAATACGATTCAGAGCGGCAATTCGCAAACAGGTCTGAGTTCGCTCGCCTATCAGATAGGAACGCGTAGCGCGTCGACAAGCCTGCGTCTGAGAGACGGTGAAAGCCAGATTCTCGGCGGCCTGATTTCGGATCAGGACCGCAGGTCGGCCGACAAGGTGCCTGGCCTCGGGCAGTTACCCATCCTCGGGCGCCTGTTCTCGGACCACAACGGCGACCATGTGAAGACAGAGATCGTATTGCAGATCACACCGCACATTGTGCGGCCGCAGCTCGCGGCGGATGTGGACACGCAGGAGGTCTGGTCCGGCACCGACGTCAATGTGCACGCCGACCAGCTTCGGCTCGATCCCGTCATGGCCGCCGCGGCGGTGCCCGGAGCACCTGCTGTAAAGGCGCTGCCCGGCAGCGTAGGCGGTGGCACGGTGGGCGGCAAGTCCGCACAGGCGGGTGCGGCGGCGAACGGTTCGACGACGGCGCCCGCGACCGGTTCGTTTGGGCAACTACCTCCGCCGCAGCGCACGACGCCGCCGCCCGCACCCTACGGCGGACGCTTTGCGCCGCAATCGACCGCGCCGGCGCCGGTGCCGGTTCCCAATGCGCCGCCGGCAGCGGAGCAGGCGGGAGGAGAGGCCGAAACGGGCGCTGGGGCAAACGCGGCGCCGGCGGCCACCCAGCCGCCCGCGCCTTCCCCGCCGGCACCCGCACCGGCGCCCACACCCGCTCCGTCGATCCTGCAGATGCCGCCGGGTGACATGGGCAACGATAACCCGCTTCGCTCGATTCAAAACGGGTATTGAGCCGTAGCCATGCCGACGACCACAGTCCGCTCGCGTGGCGCAAGCCGGTCCGATCAGCGTGGCTTCACGTTGATCGAGCTGGTGATCACGCTCGCGCTTGTGGCCATCCTGTCGCTCGCGATCATGCCGTTCTCCGAACTGATCGTGCAGCGTCAGAAGGAACAGCAGTTGAGCGCCGCGTTGCGCGAGATTCGCACGGCACTCGACGCATACAAGGATTCGAGCGACGTGGGTTTGATCGACAAGGAGGCGGAGGCGTCCGGCTATCCGCCGTCGCTGACCGTGCTCGTGACGGGTGTGCCCAACGCGAAGGATCCGAAAGGCAGTCTGTTGATGTTCCTTCGCCACGTGCCGCGCGATCCGTTTTTTTCCGGCGATCCGGACACGGCCGCGGAAGACACCTGGAACGTGCGGTCCTATGGTGTGCCGCCGGATCAGGCCGGCGCCGATGGGCCGTCCGGGAATGATCAGGCCGGCAAGGACGTGTTCGATGTGTCGTCGAAATCCGATCGTGCCGGCATCAACGGCGTTCCGTACAAACAATGGTGACGGTGCATCATGAAACCCGCTCATACGCGCAGATTCCGCGCATTTACGCTGATCGAACTGGTTGTCGTGATGGCGATCATTGGCCTGCTTCTGACGATCGCTCTGCCGCGTTATATGCACAGCATCGAACGCGGCAAGGAGCAGGTCCGGCAGCAGAACGTCGCGGTGATGCGCGATGCGATCGATAAATACTACGGCGACAACGGCCAGTACCCGGATACGCTCGATGAACTCGTGACGAAGCATTATCTGCGGGCGGTTCCGGTCGATCCGGTCAACGGCGACGACAAGTGGGCGGTAATCGCCTCGCCCGATGAAAGCAAGACGGGTGTGTACGACGTCGTGCCGGCGAGTGGTGCGCAGGGCACGCCTGCCGATCCGGCAGGAGCAGGCAAGTGAGTCGCGGCGCATTCTCAGCGCGAGGCGGCGCGCGCATTTCGTCGGCATCGAAGCGGGCTGCGTGGCGTCGAACCAGGCGTTGCGCCGCGCGCCAGCGTGGACTCGTGATGCTGGCGCTATTGATCGCGCTGATGTTGATGTCGATCGCGTTGGCGGGCGCGCTGGATGTCTGGTCGTTGGAACGTCGGCGCGAGCAGGAGAAGCAACTGTTGTTCGTCGGCGACCAGTACCGGCAGGCAATCGTGCGGTATTACCGCGTCGGTCGCGTCTACCCCGCGTCGGTCGACGATCTGCTGGACGACGCGCGCTTCCCGGTTCCGATGCATCACCTGCGTCAGGCATACCCGGATCCGGTCACCGGCAAGACCGATTGGCTCTTCTTGCGGCAGGGCGATCGCTTTTATGGTGTGTATAGTAGCTCGGAGGCGCCGACGATCAAGCGCGCGGAGTTCCCGCGGCGATACGTAGACTTCGAGACCGAGCAGACTTACGGCGGGTGGAAATTCATCTACCTCGCGCCGGGGCTGCGCAGCACGCCCACCAATGCCGTTCCCGCGACGCCCGGCCGTCCAGTGCGGACCATTGATCCACAGAATGGTGCGGTCCGCTTTCCGTCGGCAGGCTTCGGTGCAAACAGGATTGGTGGTCGTTAGCGTTGCAGGAGCAAGCCTCAGCTCTTGCACTACGGTATCTCCCACGGGATGAGCCGTATCGACTACCAACCGAAGCGCTGGTGCCGCCCGGCGGTATCCTGCTTGTATCGATCCCGATCATCTGAACGTTTTCCGAAGCCGAGGAGTTGCGAAACATGACCGAGCCATCACCAGCCATCGAAATCGAAACCGCGCCAGATCCCAGATTCGCCGTCATCCTGATGCACGGTCTCGGCGCCGACGCCAATGACTTCGTGCCGCTTGTCCCCGAATTGCGCCTCACCGGCGGGCCCGCTGTGCGCTTCGTGTTTCCCAATGCACCTGAGATTGCCGTTACGGCAAACGATGGCTACGTGATGCGCGCGTGGTACGACATACGGTCGTTTCAGGACGTTAATCGACAAGTTGACGAAGCCGGTATCGAATCGTCTTGCGCGACCGTGCGGCGGTTGATCGAAGTGCAGAACCAGCGCGGCATTCCGACTTCGAACATCTTTCTGGCGGGTTTTTCGCAGGGCGCAGCGATGACCTATTCAGCAGGACTGACGCACCCTGAGGCGCTCGCCGGCCTGATCGTGATGTCGGGTTATATACCGTCGCAAGGCTTTGTGGACAGCCGGTTGAGCGCCGCAAACAGCAGCACGCCGATTTTTGCAGCGCATGGCATACACGACGACGTGTTGCCAATCCGGTTAGGGGAGGCCGCGCGCGACTTTGCGATCGCGCGAGGTTGCAACGTCGCCTGGAGTGCATATCCGATGCCGCATTCGGTGTGTGAGGAGGAGATCGCGGCATTGCGCGTGTGGCTCGGCGGGCGCCTCACCGGCTCTCACTGAATCGTTTCGCAGCGTCTATTCGTCGAGCACAAGTATCGCGGATGTCTCCCCGGCGATGCCTACGTGTGCGTAGACGGCGGACTCGCGGGGAGTGGGCTGAAGGAATATCCTGTTCACTCACGCCTCAACCGGTGTCACCACCCGCCACCGGCAACACCGTGCCGGTGATATAGCTTGCCTCGTCTGAAGCGAGGAACAGAATCGGCGCGGCCTGTTCGTCGATGCTGCCGTAGCGTTTGAAGAAGGTGGATTCCGTGACCTGCTTCACCGCGTCGCCCATCCAGACCTTTTCCTGCTCGCTGTCGCCAGCAGTATTACGAGGGACGCGTCGCGGCGGTGCATCGGTCCCGCCCGGCGCAGTGGCAACCACACGGATGTTGTGCTCGGCGTACTCCATCGCCAGTGACTGCGTGATTGCATTGACACCGCCCTTGGCCGCCGAATACGGTACGCGGCGAATACCGCGCGTGGCATTCGAGGAGACGTTGACGATGGTGCCGCCGCCACGCTTGAGCAGGTGCGGCAACACCGCATGGCAGGCATACAGCGTGGGCATGAGTGAACGGCGAATTTCCGCGTCAATCTGCTCAGGTTCGAACTCAGCGAATGGACGCATGCGAATCGCGCCGCCGACGCCATTGATCAATATGTCGATGCCGCCAAAATTGCTCACTGCAAAAGCCATCGCCGATGCCGCGCCTTCGTACGTCTCGAGGTCGGCAACAAAGCCTGCCGTCTCCGCGCCACTTGCTTCAGCAGCAACTTCAGAGACGAACTCCGCGCGATCGACGAACAGCACCTTGCCGCCTTCGGCGGCCGCACGCAGCGCTACGGCGCGACCAATGCCCTGTGCAGCGCCGGTGACCACCATGACCTTGCCGGCAAATCGTTGCGTGCTCATGCGGTCCTCGGTGCTGCGTTAGGAGTGAACTTCTCGTAGTGGAAGCTGTTGGGCTTTACGCCGTTATCGTCGAAATGTTTACGCACCGCGTCGACCATCGGCGGCGGCCCGCACAAATAAACGTCGACATCGCCGTCATTCAGGACATCGGCCGGCATGTGCTGCGTCACCCAACCTTTATGGGGATGGGGCGAATCCGTGTCAGCCACGACGGTGGTGTAGGTGAAATTCGGCAGCTTCGCGAGGTACGCTTCGATTGCATCGACCAGCACCAGATCGAGGTCTCGGGTCACGCCATAAATCAGATGGACCTTCTGCTGCGAATCGGCACGCGCCAGCACTTCCAGCATCGAAAGGAACGGAGCCAGGCCCGTACCGCCGGCGAGGAACAGCAACGGCCGCTCCACGGCGCGCAGATAGAAACTACCGAGCGGCCCGATCAGTTCCAGCTTGTTGCCAGGCTGCGCGGAATCGAGCCAGGTGCTCATCACGCCACCAGGAATTCGCTTGATCAGAAAACTGACTTTCGATTGCCCCGGCGCGGATGAGAAAGAATACGAGCGATGCTGGCCGCTGCCGGGAACATCGATGTTGACGTACTGGCCCGCCAGGAATACCGGCGCGCTTGCATCCACGTCCAGTTCGAGTACGACAGCCGCATCGTTGTGCGGCTCCACCTTCGATACCGTCGCGGCGAACCGGCTCTGTTCAGTCTTGCATGCAGTGGAAGAGGCGGGCACGGCGATCACACAATCGCTTTGCGGCACCATCTGGCAGGTGAGTACAAGGCCACTGTCTTTCTCGTCGTCGCTCAGCGCGTCTTCAATGTAATCGTCGCCAAGGTCATAGCTGCCGCTTTCGGCGCGGCACTTGCAGGTACCACACACGCCATCGGAGCAATCCATTGGCAGGTTGATCTTCGCGCGAAAGGCGGCATCGAGCACCTTCTCGCCCGGCTTGCATGCGACGAAACGGGTCACGCCGTCTTCGAAGTTCAGTGCAATGTTGTAAGTGGACATGTTGTCTCCTCTACTTCCGGTTTCCTCCCGGGGTTCGACATCAAACGTGGTAAATGTCGAGCACCTGGCGGATGTAATCGTTCTTCAGCACAATTTTCTTGCTGGCAATCAACAGGGCATCGTCGACCTTTCGCAAGGTAACGAACATCGTGCCGAAGAAATGGTCGTTGATTCTGTAGCGGTGGCTGAGCGTGTCGAAGTTGTAGCGCACGTCCACTTCGTTGCCGCGTTCAGCCAGCACTTCCACATTGGTGACGTTGTGATTGGTCCGCGGTTCTGGCATCGAGGCACTACTGCGTTCGGTCTTGATGCGGAACACCCGGTCTTCCAGGCCGCCGCGGTCCGGGTAATACATCAGCGAGATCTGACTCTCGTGATCATCGGTGAGCTGATCGTCGTCGTCCCACGCGGGCATCCAGTAGGTGACGTCCTCGGCGTAGCAGGCGAGCCAATCGTCCCACTGGCGGTCGTCGAGCAGGCGCGCTTCGCGGTACAGAGTGGCGCAGATTTTTGGGTAGTCGAAGCTCATGCCACGGTCTCCTCGTGTTCTTTCTTCAGTGCGCCGCGCATCACCTGAACCCAGTATTCGTGCTGGCACACAAACAGACCTTCGTCTTCGCTGCGCTCGCCTGAGATGAGCGGCTTCATGCCCATGCTTTTCGCGTTTGCATCGGCACCTTCGACCCACAACGGCGCGCCGCGCGAAAGGTCGTTCCACATCGCTGCGGTGCCGGCATAGCCGGCCTGGCAGGCGCGGAACTCTTCGAGGTCATCCGCAGTGCCCATTCCCGTGACGTTGAAGAAATCCTCGTATTGGCGAATGCGGGTAGCGCGGTCGGCTGCGCTCTCACCCTTGGGGGCAAAGCAGAAGATGGTGACTTCGGTCTTGTCTACGCTCAGCGGGCGTACCACGCGAATCTGGGTGCTGAACTGGTCCATCAGGAATACGTTCGGATAGAGGCACAGGTTTCGGGTCTGGTTGACGATGAAATCCGCCTTGACTTCGCCGACACGTGCCTTGATTTCCTCGCGATATTGATAAACCGGTCGCACGTCCGGGTTCATCGTCTTGGTCCACAACAGAATGTGGCCGTGGTCGAAGCCGTACACGCCGGCTACCGACTTGCTCCAGCTGTTCGCATCCACAGCCTTCGTGCCATCGACCTTGCGCCGGTCCATCGTCGCCGCGTAGTTCCAGTGCACGGTGCTGACGTGGTAGCCGTCGCAGCCGTTCTCCATCTGCATCTTCCAGTTGCCGTCGTAGATGTAGGAGGAGTTGCCGCGCAACACTTCCAGTCCGTTTGCGGCCTGGTCGACGATCTGGTCGATGATGACCTTGGTCTCGCCGAGGAAGTCCTCCAGCGGGATCGCGTCTGCGTTGAGGCTGCCGAACAGGAAGCCGCGATAGCTCTGGAAGCGCGCGACTTTCTTCAGGTCGTGCGAACCGTTGGTGTTGAACTGCACCGGGTATTCGGTGGTCTTCACGTCCTTCACTTTCAGCAGCTTGCCGGTGTTGGCGAAACTCCAGCCGTGGAACGGACAGGTGAAGGTGCCTTTGTTGCCGTGTTTTTTCCGGCAAAGCATGGCGCCTTTGTGCGCACAGGCATTAATGACCGCGTGCAGTTCGCCGCTTTTGTCGCGCGTGATCACGATGGGCTGGCGGCCGATCCAGGTGGTGTAGTAGTCGTTGTTATCGGGAATCTGGCTTTCGTGAGCCAGGTACACCCAGTTGCTCTCGAAGATATGTTTCATCTCGAGTTCAAACAGATCGGCGTTAGTGAAGATGTCGCGGCGGCAACGGAATACACCGTTCTGCTTGTCGTCCTGAACGGCGGTATGCAGCAGTTCATCCAGTTGCGAGGCTTTGTCGATAATTGCAGACATGAGTGCTCTCCCTACGCGTGCGCCAGGTCATGGCACGCGCGCATCGGTGTCAAAAGATTCTTGCGAAAGATTGAGCGGCAGCAGGGGTACGGCGTAGCTGCCGCTTTCAGCGCTCAGGCGCTAGCAGACTCACGCAGACGATGGACGAACTGGTTATCCTTGCCCTGAACCAACGGAGTCAACGCGATGTTGAACTCGATTTCCTTGTACGCGTCAGCCTTCATGCCCAACGCAGTACCGCCGGTCTTTTCGACGACATGCGGAATCAGATCCTCGCGGGTCGCGTAGGCGAAGTCATCCCAGATCAGCGGGTCGCCCTCGATATTGATTTGCGTCGTCAGCTTGCGGTGCTTGTCGCTGGTGACGAAGAAGTGCACGTGCGCCGGACGGTTGCCATGGCGGGCGAGCACGTTCAACAATTGCTGGGTCGCGCCCTGCGGCGGGCAGCCGTAGCCCACCGGCATGAGCGTACGGAATTCGTACTTGCCGTCGGCACCCGTGCTGATCGCTCCACGGAGATTGAAATCGCTCTGCGCGCCGGTCGGGTCGAAGTGCGAATAGAAGCCCTTTGAATTAGCGTGCCAGCATTCGACCACCGCACCTGCGACGGGTTTGCCGTCCGGGCCGGTCACGGTGCCGCGGATGACCAACGGCCCGGCATCCTCGTCCGGATTGATATCAATCTTCGACACGCCATCACGCACCGGCGCACCGGCGACATACAGCGGACCTTCGATAGTACGTGGCGTGCCGCCAGTGATTTCAGCAGCCTTATCCTCTGCATCCATGCGAATGTCGAGATACTTCTCGAGACCCAGGCCCGCAGCAAGCAACGCTGCTTCGCCGTCCTGGCCGAGCTTGTTGAAATAATGAACGCCGGCCCAGACTTCATCGGGCGTCATGTCAAGGTCATCGATGGCCTTGAACAGATCGCCCAACAGGCGAAGGACAATCTGCTGGGCGCGAGCACTGCCGTCCTGGCTGCCGACGTTAGCAGCGGCCTTTAACAGGTCCTGCGCTTCCTTCGTATCGAACACTTTGACGCTCATGTCTGCTCCTGAATCTCTCTTATTTGGGGGTAAACCCTTGGTTTAGCGCCCTCTTGGATATGCTTGAAAGGTATAATGGGTGCTGAAACAGAGTGTGAATGCAGAATAGTGGACGCCGGAAGGGCTCGTCCAACACTGATTTAGTATCGGTCTATATCTACAAGGTATTGAAATGGAGCTGCGCCATCTTCGCTATTTCGTCGCCGTAGCCGAGGAGCGCAATTTCACGCGCGCGGCGCAGCGGCTGAACATGGCCCAACCGCCTTTGAGCCGTCAGATACAGCAACTTGAAGAGATTCTCGAGGTGCAGTTATTCCAGCGCGACTCGCGCCCGTTGAAGCTGACGGAGACGGGTAAATTTTTCTATGCTCATGCCGTCCAGTTGCTGGCTCAGACGTCCGAACTCGAATCAATGACGCGGCGCGTGGGCAACATCGAACGCAGTCTCTCTGTTGGTTTCGTGGGTTCGACGTTGTACGGCATGCTGCCAAAAATCATCCGGCGCTTTCGCGACGAGAACACGACGGTCGAACTCAGCCTCCATGAGATGTCGACGATGGACCAGATTCGCGCGCTGAAAGACGGTCAGATCGATGTCGGGTTCGGCCGCATCCGGCATGAGGACCCAAACATCCGCCGGGTGATTCTTCGCGAGGAGAAGATGATCGTTGCATTCCCGGAGGGCCATGCACTCTCATTGGGCAAAGCCGTCCTCGCGCTCAGCGATCTGGTCAACGAGACCCTGATTATTTTCCCCAAGGCGCCGCGGCCCAGTTATGCAGACCAGGTGCTGTCGGCATTCGCAGACCGTGGCCTCAAGCCTCGTCGGATATATGAAGTACGGGAGTTGCAGATTGCACTAGGCCTCGTCGCAGCGGGGGAAGGAATTTCCGTCGTTCCGAGTAGCGTGTATGGCCTGAAGCGAGACGACGTGAGTTACAAGGAACTGGACGACCCCACGCTGGTTTCCCCAATCATCATGAGCACGCGAATGCTCGACGAGTCGCGGGACCTTCGGGAAATGCTTGAACTCATCTATCGGTTGTACGAGGAGGAAAAAATAACCTTTGCGCCCCGTAACGATGTCGGGCGGTGATATTCACTGACTGCCCGACACCATCTGTAGGAAACTCCCAGGTAGCCTGAAGCGATTGACCGTCGTGTACTAGAGTGTATTAACGACGCCTTCAACGGAGGTTCTGCCGTGGATACTCATTCGATTCTGGGCATGATTCACGCCGAAGAGGCTTTACTGGTCTCCATCGTACGGTCGTTACCCCCGGATATCAGACGCGCGGTCGCCAACGATTTTCATGAGCAGGTCGAACTCGCCGGGACTTCGCACCTGAATCCGACAACCGATCGGGAAGCGAGCGACGCGTTCAAGGCACACATGAAAAGGTTGTCGATCATGCTTGCCTCGCTGTCGTGAAGAGACGTCGATCAGTCCGAGGCGCCACGTGTGGCGTGCACGGCTCATGCTGATCCTTTTCATTGCGCCCGCAGGTTTGTTTCGCGATGGCGTCGCGCGTCTGCTCGGCGACATGGCGGACGGCGCCGAAGTGAAATGCGCGGACTACACGTTGAGCCCTGTCGATAGCGGGCAAACGGTCGACGTACTCGTGCTCGACGGCGACTACCTGCCGGAAGCGCTTACTACCGCAAGCGCTTCTCGCCACGGTGCGCCCAATCTGCCCGTACTTGCGCTGCTGACCTCGGTCGATCCCCAGACCGTCGAGCAATTCATCTCGGCAGGCGTTGCAGGTCACCTGGGTAAATCGGAGTCCGCCAATGCACTGATCAGTGCGCTGCGCCTGCTCGCTGCCGGCGGCCGGCATCGGCCATCGGACATACGCGTGTCAGCGCCTACCGCGGCTACCGCCGGTACCGCTTCCACCGACGCGCTGCCAAAATCTACCGGCGCGGCCGATCCCAATTCCGACTTCCTGACGCCTCGCCAACTGCAGGTGCTGGCGCTCGCGGCGCGCGGCGATTCGAACAAGTCGATCGCGCGACAGTTGAACATTACGGAAGGGACCGTAAAAGTGCACTTATATACGGTGTACAAAGCACTCAAGGTTGGAAGTCGCGGCCAGGCGAGCGTGGCCGCGGCGCGCTTGCAGAAGGTCGGCGATGTGCAACTTCACCACGCGCTGGACGGCCAGCTTTCAATCAGCCGGCTGCTGGCCTATACGGCGCCCACCCGTTTTCAATCCGGCCATGTCCTCTTTCATAAAGATGACCGAAGCGATGCGCTTTACTACATGGTGCGCGGAACGGTCATGCTCGAGGAGATCGGCATCGAGGTGGGGCAGGGCACGATACTGGGCGAAATCGGGCTCTTCTCTCCGGACCATCGGCGCACGTGCACGGCGCGTTGCAAGAGCGAATGCGAATTACTGGTGGTCTCGGCGACCGACGCGATGCGACTTTATTACCAGGATCCGGATTTCGCCACCTTTCTGATTCACTTGATTACCCGCCGATTGGAGGCCGATAAGCTGCGCACGAAGCGTTAATTGCGACGCTCGAACGCTTATTGCAGACACGGCAATTCAACGTGCTTCAACTTTGTCCGATATCGACTGACATAAAGCGGGTGGCGGGCAAAAAAAGCCATTTTCCCGATGTTTTTTTGACCTATAACACATACAAATCGCCAGTCCGCTGAAGACATCGGCCGCGCGCTCGCGTCGCTCCGTCAGGCGGCGAAATTCACCATTTCGAGCATTTCGGCTCAAAGCTGAAAGGTTGCGCTTGCGTGGGCGCAGCTCTTCCGACGTGACATTTGAAAGAATGCGCAGGGACAGTGAAGTCCGTTGCGTAAAGGACCGTACACGCCAAAAAAATGGCTTGAATAAACGTGATGGCAGACTTCCCCCGGACGGTCAGTTGAAACTCCCCCACTTATGGTCGCGCAAATTCCCCCACCCTGTGAAGCAGGACTAAGGGTTATTTAGCTGGTTTTCGATTTCCGTGCAAGCGTTTCA